>CACXZL010000389.1 GCA_902772085.1 uncultured Coriobacteriaceae bacterium
CACGGAAAGTGTAGGTGTATAAAAGGCGCTGCGAGATGTGGAGAAAAACGAGGATTGGGGAGAACGAACGACCTATGTTTTGGAACAAGCTTCAAAAACGACCCGTGACGTTTGCATAAGCGGAGAGCCGTTTTGTAGACTGACCTTAAGCGCATTTCAAGGTCGCGTCAAGGAAACGGAGTGACCGTGGCATATAATTACAGCAGCACGAGTAAGCGCTCCGTAGACGAATTCGCCAAAGAAGGCGTGCGTCTATCCAAGGAGTTTGTTCATCACCTCTATGGCCATAGTTTTGATTGGTGTATGAATCGAGTGACCAAGGATTTCATCTGGATAGGCTCAGAGAAAGACTACCACACGACTGGCAGTGACGAATTCTCGACGTTTCTTGCGGAGTCCGCAAGTGGCATTCCCCAAGCAGCCGTATCAAACGAAGAGTACAACGTCATATCGTGTACCGAGCGCATATGCATCGTGGCGGGAACGTATCTGGTGCTGACCCCTCCTGGCGAAGACATGATCTATGCGCAATGCAACCGATGCACCTTTATATGGCTGCGCAGCGGTCGGAGAATCCTGCTCTCGCATCTGCATCTCTCGACTCCCGTGGACTACGCCGAGCAAGGCGACGGATATGCCATATCCGCCGGCACTGAAACGTACAAGTACATGAGGTCGCTCATAAAGCTCGGCTCCTCTCGCAAAAGCTTGTCGCTGTACGACGTGAACGGCACGGTACACTGGGTCCATCCTTCGCAAGTCATCTACCTCGAGGCGAGCCGCAAGCACACGATCGTGCATTGCATGACCAAAGACATCGTGGTCCCCGCCGTCATACGCGACACGATCGAGATGGTGGGCGACAAGGTCATACGCGTGCATCGCAGCTATGCCGTAAACCGCAACCATGTGGTGGAGCTCAAGGCAGGCATGCTTTTGCTCGACGACGGCACGTCCATCGCCATCCCGGCAAAGCGGATAGCTGACGTGCGCGCTGCCTTGACCGGTCGCTGAGCGACAGGAAGCTCTGTGGCGGACGAGTAATCTCGGATGAATTTACCGTTCACACCCCGAGCCCCTGCGCATGCCAGCAAGCGGTGACTCACGAAGTGGGCGAGCGAAGCGAGCGCGGAGCCGTTTCCTGGCTGGCGCAGGGGCTCGGGGTGTGAACGATGATTCGGATGTAGCTTTCTGGATGCTGAGAACCCACATCGTCAGTGCTTGTTTTGCCAAAATGGGGTAGCATAGACGGCATAAGCAAGATGGCCTGTGTCAGAGAGCGAATGGGGGTCCTCATGAGATGTCCTCGTTGCATGGCGATATGCGAATCCCGCATGCGTTTTTGTCCTCAATGCGGCTATTGCATCGAGGGGTTGGCAGTTGAGGAGAGCGAACCTGAAGAGGCAGATGCTTCGGAGACCGAGCCTGAGGAGGTCGGGTCGGGCGTGCTTGGCGTTGATGACGCTGAGGCGGTGCTCGAGACGACGGATGAGGTGCCCGGAGACGGGGCGGAGGAAGCGCCACAAGAGGATTCCGGCGTCATGCGGGACGGTCTTGAGGCAGAGACCCTGTCTGGGCATCAGGAAGGGGCAGGGGATTCAGAGACCGCTCAAGCCGACGACGGGCAAGAGGAGCGGGCGACGGACGAGCCGCAAGCCGAGGCGCGGGAGAGTGGCACGGGAATCGTCGAGCGCCTCCGGTCTTTCGCGCTCGCGCACAGACGGGCGTCCATAGCCTTTGGCTTGGTCGTGGGTTTGGCCGCAACGGGAGCGATCGTGGGACTGGTGTTCAGGGCTGAGGCGGCCCGTCGGGAGCAGGAGCGCATCGCCGCCCATGAGGAGGCGCTCAATACTTCGCAGCCGATCGAGCTGCGCATAAGGCTCACCGAAACGTCGAGCGGCAAGCTTTCGCCCATACCTCTGCGCGTGAAGGGCGTGGCAAAGAAGGGGGAGAGCGTCGACGAGATCATGCTCGTAAACGAGGAGGGCGAGGGTCTCGAGCTCTTGCCGGGGACGTACCAGGTGTCACTGGAGGGCTTTCCCGCCGCAGACGACGGAACGCTCTACGAGGGATCGACCGGCACCTTCGGGGTCTCCGTGCGCGAAAGGACGCCCGGCGAGGAGATTGAGGATGCTCCAGAGCCGTTGGTCTTTGTGTTTTCTCCCGTGGAGCCTCAGGACATACGAGACGAGGACGTCGAGAAACTGAGGTCGTGGATGCGGGCGGCTCACGTAGAGAATGCCTCCAGATATGTGAGCGCGGTCTCTTCGCGGCGCCAGGCGGAGCTCGATCGTATAGCGAAGGAGCAGGCGGATCGGGAGCAGGCTGAACTGAGGCAGGTGGAAGAGCAAACCTCTCAACTCGAACAAGAGCTGCGCAACCGCGACGCCCAGAGTGACCAGGGAATCGTTGAGACTTCCTAGCGCGCCCTCGTGCATGCCGGGCTAAGGCGTTTGGCGCCATCGGGCGTCCCTCGACGTCTCATGGAAGTGCGGCGAAAGAGAAGTTTTTGTCAAAAGAGCTCCTGCCCTTTTTGTCTTTGGAAATCTGCCATAATGAGCATCTATTTCTGCAATCGAGAACTGGGGAGACGGCTGTGACGACAGGTTCAAACAATACCCACAATGAGTCGACACGTCCCAGGAGGGGATTCTGGGGTCAAGCGGCGAAACCAAGCTCCGAGACTTCTCAGGAGTGGGAGCCAGAGCCAGAGCAAGAAGACATCACGGTCGAATATGCAAAGACGCTAAAAATCAAAGAAATGAACAAA
>CACXZL010000390.1 GCA_902772085.1 uncultured Coriobacteriaceae bacterium
GACGCTCGATAATGTCTGTCATCTTTTTGCCCTGCATATCCAAGCAATCCTATTGCGTTGATTTTACGCATGACTAAGAGCGCCATCTTTCAGCATTGAACAGTTTGCGGCAAAACAATTTATAGTACGTTTTTTTAAAGCGCTGAGCCCCACCAAAGAAGGATGATTCAGATTTGCTCAAGCCAGATTCTTCACGCTTTTTTTCAATGAGAAACATTGTGCATGCCAAATCTGCAACTTGGAACAATAAATAGTCTCTTGGTGAAACAATTCTAAATTCAACGTTCGATAGAGTTGAACCAAAAATGATTTTTAGAGTTCGGCTTATTTCTTTCTGGCCTCTATCATAATATACAACCACCCGATCGTATGACTGAAAGTATTTTAAATTGTCGCGTACAAAAGTGCCAAGTTCCTTCGCTATTCTTTCTTCTAAATCTCCATCAAAACCATACCATCGTTTATCTATATCAATGACCTTTATCTGTAACTCACAGTGCCTGAAGAAGGCAAACAGTGTATCAAACAGCTTCTTTCGTACTGCACCATCCAAATTTCTGTATTTCTCCTCACGCCTTATGAGTGGAGCCGTGTGAACCGGTACATATTCGTTCTGCCCCTGCGCAAAAACTCGTTCCTTGAATTTCTGTAATTCTCCTGTAATGTCATAAGATTGATCATGGAACACAAAGCCCACAAAATAGAACGGTGAATGTGGGGAGACGGGACCGAAGTCGCCGCTTTCGTCGCAAAAGACACTAAGCTCTTTCAATTGCAGCCTCAACTGTTTTCTTGAAAAAAAAGGCGGGGACTGTTCCCCGCCGATGGGTGGACCCGCTTTTCGCGCGCCCAAAGCATAGTCCAATTACACCACGACAACCGGTGTCTTATTCACTGCTAGATCAAGAATCTTGGCCTCTTGTCTGGCGAGTAACATGGCAAGGGCCACGAAGCCGTTTGTCTAGACCACAAAAGAGCCGTCTGAGAAAAACTGCCCCGTTCGCACTTTTCTTCGAGATTGGGAACAATCCTGGCGTCTTATTTCGGCATCCCGTAGTGTCAAGCTGAAACCACTCTCTGAATCACGGTCTCAAAGTCGCTCTTGTCGCAAAGATTGCAGTCCCTCACGAAGACGCCCTCCACACTATTGCCTATACCACGTAAGTGTTTGGGATGCCTTACGGACGATTCCTTTGAACGCCCCATCACGCTAACTTGGATGGCTCCGTAGCCAGGCGCTTGGTTTACCCGACGCTTTGGGTCGCTCGCCGCCGCTCCTCGCCCGCCATACTTTTCGCGGTTGTACACCAACACGAATGAGATGTGCTCTCTGGCATATTCTACCGGCAACCCATATTTGTCTTGGAACATGAGCAACGTGGCATAGAGCTTGTTGAGTACCTCATCTTTGCTTACGCTGCCATTCTTGAACTCTATGAGGCACTCTGTGCCGTCCGCCTTCTCGATCATCGCGTCAACGGAACGAGGACGACCGTCCTGAAGAGGAAGGGCATCGACGTAGTCCACCATCATCTGATCCACGTTTACCGCCTCAGCGGTGGAATCCACCATGTGCTTCCGATTCTTGTCATCGCACGAGGTTTCACGCAGCGTGGTCTTGTATTGGGCACTCGCCCTCCTTAGGGCTTCGTGGTCAAACATGGCATTACTCCTCAGGCATGAGCTCGTCTAGGATACGGAACGGTATCGACATATCCTCATATATCTCTTCCGTCGCGTATGTCACGTCTTGGAAGATTGAGCCGTCCTCATCGCCCAAAGCATGGTAGTAACGACACTTGTCCGCGACCTCATGGTGCGAGGCATACACCTCCACCGCCCTCAAAAAATACGGGCTATGCGTCGCCAAGAGAATCCTGAGGTTATATTCCTTGTACAACAGGACGATGAGCTCGGCGTACTTTAGCTGCCACGTTGGATGCAGGTGCACTTCAGGCTCGTCGAGTATGAGCACGTCACCCTCCCGGATCTTGCCTTCCCGTATGAGGGTCTTGATTATCGCGAATGACTTCATGCCAGTCGAAATGTTCCTTAGGTCCAAGTCGTTCCGGTACCCTGGACGTCTATACACCAGCCCGCGATCCCTTCCTCGCGCGATAAACCCATCCACAGTTGAGTCAAGGGACGCGATCACCTGACCGAGCTTCACTTCGGCATGTATGGAGTCGAGCGCATCCCCAGCTCTCCGAGGGCGGGGAATCAAAAGCCGTCGCAACTGTGTCTGGTGGCTTCCCACAGCCTGAAGAGTATTGCCGCGTATGCTCATGGGAGGATACGTCAACCGATCGAGGATGAGGGGGTCGTCTATGTAGACGACCGATGCCCCTTGGCCTTCACGTATAGCAAGCTCCTCGACCTCGTCATTGGCAATGCGAGACTGTAAGCTTCCCCGTCCGAATGAAAGCGTTATCGTTCCAGCCGCAGGATGATCCACATTGTTGATCTGTCCGTAGAATTCCCCAGCCAGCATGTTTCCAAACAGCGTCTTCTCAATCTCCTTGGCTGAAATGCTCGAGTACTCTATGAGCCTATCGACCAGGCTAAAACCATCTTGGTAGCCATCCTTTAGATCCAGTGCATCGGCGATAGAAGGGAGATAGGTAACTAACTCGCTTTTCACATCGCTCCTCCTAAGAGGGCCATTCGCGCTCAAAGCGGCCAAGTTCTGCGCAACGCTCCGAACGTCATTGTACGTGTATTCCACGCGGCGAAATGATGGGTCATGCGAGATAGCACGGTCCAACAACAAGCGCTCATATATTGCCTGCCGCTCGTGCTCCACTCGTTTTGCAGGGTTGTCCAGAATACTCAATGCGCACCACAACGCCTTGCTTACGGAGCTTTTGCCAGTATTGTTTTGTCCAGCAATTACGGTAATGCCATCAAGTTTGATGCTTGCCTGCAGTATTCCGGCAATACGCTTGATTGTGAGCTGCATAGAAACACCCCTTACGGCCGATTCTTGGTTGGCAAAATAAGTATACTCTTTGACGCTAATAGACGAGCACCTAGCAAACGGCACGCTCGTACCCACAGCATGAGCCGTTGCAGTTCACATCCCTGGTCCCTGTGCCAGCCAGCAAGCGGCTCCGCGCCCGCTTCGGTCGATCGCTTCGTGAGTCGCCGCTTGCTGGCATGCGCAGGGGCCAGGGGTGTGAACTGTAACCATGAGCCTAAACGGGAAACCCGAGCACAAGCGCAAACAAAAGAGCCCATATACGGCAAGTCCGCAACCTGCTACCATGCGGATGGAAGACACGTCTGCGAAGCTGGAGGACGAGCGATGGGACAGATTCTATATCACTACACGGACTTCGTGGCGCTAGACGGCATCCTGCACCACAAGGAGCTTCGGCTAAACAACGTGCTCAACATGAACGACGCGGAGGAAATGCAGCTCTTCATGAGGGGCATCTTCGTATCCGTACAGAAGCGGCTGACCGCAGAGGGCCAGAACGAGAAGGCCCTCAAGCTGCAGGCGATGTACGAGAACCTTCGCCAGAAGCGCTTCGAGTACTCCGCCTATGCTGCATGCTTCTCACTGTACCGGGACGACGCGGCACAGTGGGAGCGGTACGCAAACCACGGCAAGGGCGTCTGCCTAGGCATGCAGCGCGACGTCTTGGAGCTCATGACGGACGGTGCGATGGCAATCCAGGAAGTGTACTATGAGGACCACCTGGAGTCGCATCCGCTTGTAGACAGAATCTACAACCTCGTGCTTTCGAGCGAGGAGCTATCGGAGCGCAACGAACCTCTGCGCGCACAGATACGCGAGGCCTGGCGCGACTCCGCCTCATTCAAGCACCCGTCCTTCTCGAGCGAGAAGGAGATTCGCCTGGTTGTCATGCCGTTTCACGCCGAGGATTTCGGCATGAAGCCACGCTACCACGTGGCCAAGGAACGCATAAAGAAGTACTACCCGCTCGACCTCGACGCAATGTGTGCGCGTGCGCAGGTAAGCCTCGAAGACCTGGTCTCCCACATCATCGTTGGGCCTCTGTCCTCCCAGTCGGTGCCCATCATGCAAGACTACCTGCGTGATCTTTCGCTGTGCAAGCTGGCACACAACGTCTACCTCTCGGACTGCCCCCTTCAGAGCAGGATCTAGTCAAACTGCGGCAAGTACCATCAGCACGGGATTCCCCGTCGATGGGAAGAAAACGGTGAAAGAATGATGCCGATTGAGTAACTGGCATAAGGGTGTTTCCCCGCTTCAGTGGTAGAGTTCATAAGGAGCCTCCCTCTGGCCCTAATTCTTGTCATGCACGTTATCGGAGGGACCAAGAAAACACATCCCTTCCTCGCGCGATAATCCCATCCACGGTCGAGTTGAGAGACGCCATCACCTGGCTAAGCTTTTCTTCTGCCAGTATGGAGTCAAGCACATCCCCAGCCTGTTGGGGATGCGGCGTCAGGAGTCGGCGCAGCTGCTCCTGATGGTTCCCAACAACCTGAAAGCAATCCCCATGCGGGCGCATGAGGGGCTGCGAAAGCCGATCGAGTATGAGGGGATCGTCTATGTAGACGACCGACGCCCCGGGACTGTCATCTAAAGCTAGCTCCTTGACCTCGTCGTTGACGATGCGAGACTACAAGCTTCCCCGTCCGAACGAAAGCGTTATTGTTCCAGCAGCAGGATAATCCACATTGTTGACCTGCCTATAGAATTCCTCTGCCAACATGTTCCCAAACAGCGTCTTTTCAATCTCCTTGGCTGTCATGCTCGAATACTCGATGAGCCTATCGGCCAGGCTTGGACCGTCTTGGTAGCCATCCCCCAAATCCAGCGCCTCGGCCATAGAGGGGAGGTGGGTAACCAGCTCGTGATCCACATCATCCCCACCTAGAGGACCATTTGCGCTCAAAGCGGCCAAGTTCTGCGCAACGCTCCGAACGTCATTGTACGTGTATTCCACGCGGCGAAATGATGGGTCATGCGAGATAGCACGGTCCAAC
>CACXZL010000391.1 GCA_902772085.1 uncultured Coriobacteriaceae bacterium
GGGATCTCGTGAGGAAGTATCGTGATTCGACTATAAGCCCCTTCGTCCAGCGCTTCATGACGACGATCTCGGAGTACCGCGAGAACCTGGCGTCAAAAAACGCGGGAAACCGCGCGAAAGCGGAGTTCATGCGCTCGCTGCTCAATCGCGTCGTTGATGACGACACCGGAGGGCGTCTGGGCGACTTGCTGGCTCAGCAAACCAAGGCCGAGATGGGCGACGAGTACCTGAGAATATCGGAAGAAAAGCAGAAGACCCACATCGACTTGGAGTGTGCGCTCTTGGTGGGGAACGTGAACGTGGTGCTGCGCGTGGAGCAACTGCTTTCATACGCCGCCGACGCCGCCGACACCACATGGCTGCAACGCCTTTCGGCCATGGGTTCCAGCGGATTCGAGGCCCAGCAGGCGGACATGCGACCGAGTGACGCCCTCAACCAGCAGGCCGCAAGGTACCAAGACGTGGCGACCTCTCTCGCGCAAGGTTGGAATGAAGTGCGAGATAAGCTCTTGGCGTATGATCAAAGACTTGCGGAAGAGTCAAATGCTGGCGGAGTTACAGGGAACGAGGGGACTGGGGTTGTGGATTTGCCTGACCAAGCCCCGGCGCAACCCAATGCGGTGGTGCAGCAGGAAGACGACGAGGTGGACGTGTCGGAGCGTGTCCGGTTGGAGATTCCAGAAGATGCAGGGGATGCGAGGGAGGTGTCGCCTTCCGACGTCCCTGAGGTGCTGAACGAGGCCACCGATTCGCTGGAAGCAATGAACGAAGTGAGTGAGGACGTGGACGACACAAACACGGTGACTCTCTACTCTCTCCTCAAGTCCCTTCCTTACGACGGGGGCACCCTATATGACCTGTTTACGCTTCCGCGATCGGAGGTCACGGGCGACAACATATCCAAGCTCTACCCGGCCGCTAGTTGCCTGAGTGCTGGTCAGGTTGCGGCGATAGAGTTTTTGCCCTTGCCAGCGCTGCTGCAAATCGGCGCCACTACGGGGGAGTCGTACGAAAAGGCCTGGGCGGACGGCCTGGGTCTCACGGAGTTGGTGGATGCGACCGGTGACGTCTCCCTGTACCAGGGCGTCAATCGCGATATGTTCTCGGATGTCACGGCGCTCACGTCGGATGCGATGCGTGCGGACGCGCTCCGGCATGAGGGCGCTGGCGTGTTTGACTTTCTGTCCCAATACAAAGAGTTGGCGTTTTTCTGGTGCGGTGCGGTGGTGAGCGGCATACTCGCGGGTTTTAGCGTGTGCAGGGATGTGAAGGGCGAAATGAGGCATGCTGCCGTGAGTAGGCTGGAAAAGACCGTAGAGGACATCAAAGGTATGTACAAGAAGGCGCAACTAAAGGTGGGCGATAGATACAACGACGCTAGTATTACTATTGAGGCCTTAACGGATGCGCCGAAAGATAAGGCGTTCAAAGTCACCGTCACGCGCACGCGTGGTCTCAACCCGCTTGAACGGGAGGAAGCCTTGCGGAGGACCTACGATTTCAAAGACATTGATGGCATCCTTAGAATTGATGACGTGACAGCACAACTAGAGAAAGTCCAAGCGGAAAAGACCACTGGTTCGGTCACCAAATACTTCTCGAAGGATTCCGGCCTTGAAGCAGGAACCAAGAATTATCATGCGCAAGTCAAAAAACTTGAAGAAAGATGCATAGATCTGAATGAGAAGAACCCAAGAGTATCATGGGGCAGTTCGGTGCTTATCAGCGGCTTGTTCTTGTTTTTTGCGGCGAAAGCTATTTTCGGAACCATAGAGGAACTCCAGGCCTACTACAACGTTAAGTACGCTCCCATGCCACGTTACATGGTGGACGTTGTCGACATAACCGTTACGGGTGACGATGGCACCTCGACCTTCATTCGAAACGACACCGCCTATTACTCTGCGGTGCTCACAAACGCCCCGCGGACGGGTGAAGACTTTGTCGCCTTGGTGAACTATGCTGACCTGAACGGCGACGTGGGCAAACAATGGCTGGCGCTCTATAGCGCCAAGGGGAAAGGCGACCCCATTCTGGCGGATAGCCTGATGGTTGTCACGGGTACGAGCTCTGTTCCCTTCGGCTACTCCACGGGCATCCATATGTTTGGGTCGGATACGGCCTTCAACCTCACTGACTCACGTTACTGCTACAACGACAATGCCGACGGCGTCTACACGTACTTCAGGCGCGATAGCGGTGCGGCTTCGAATGCGGCGAGCGTCTTTCGGGACGGCTCGACGGCTCTCGTTGGTGGGGTGTGCCTCATGGCTGGTGCAGCCATCGGCGCTGGCGGCATGTACCTTGTCGGTAAACGTCGCAAAGAGCCCGCAACCGTGTAGGATCTTACGAAGAGAGCTGGCGAAGTATTACAAACGATACTCTGCCAGCTCCCTAAGGACGTGGCGTTTTACGCGTCATGAACGTGAAGCTGCGCAAAGAGAGGGAGTGCCTGGGGTGGGGCTTGTCAGGCTGGAATCGGCGAAAGGCGTTGCGCGCGGAACGGCCTTCCATAAGTTAGTGTGCTGCCGGCTAATCGAAAGAGGGGGATGCGCATGAAACTGAGGACGAGAATCCTGGCGCTGGTCATGGCGTTGCTTGTGGCGGTGACGAGTCCCCTGCAGGCATTCGCCGAGGGCGAGGCCGCAAACCAAGCGGGGACCTATCTGGAGGACGTCTACGTCGCGGTGGCGAAGACGCCTGACGAGGCCGCCAGGGTGCTCGACGAGAAGGGCAGGGAGGCGACGGCAAGCCGGCCGACCTCAACCAAGGGGCAAACAGCGCACTCAAGAAGGACGCGGCCGTCGTGCTGGGCTACAAGACGACGGACGACCGCGCCAAAGCCATCACCGATCTCGCCGTCATGAACATGGAGGGTGGCTACTCCTTCGTGTCCTACGCCGAGAAGATGAACGAATACCGCGACTCGACCATCAAGCCGTTTATCAACCGCTTTATGGCGACCGTCAAGGAGTATCGCGCAAACGCAGAGTCACAGGACACCGGCATCAGGGCCAAGGCCGAGTTCGTACGGTCCATGCTCAACCGCATCGTGGAGGATGACACAGGCAAGTACCTGGGTGATCTCCTCCTGCAACCTACGAGGGCCGAGATGGGAGACGCCTACAACAGCCTCTCCGAAGAACAGAAGAAGGAGCACATCGACCTAGAGCGTGCGCTCATGCAGGGAAACGCGCAGATCGTGTATCAAGCCGAGCAGCTTCTTTCCTATGCCGCCGACACCGCAGAAACCACCTGGCTCGAACGCCTCTCGTCCACAGGCGCGAGCGTGCTTGACGCGCAGTACGCCGACATGCGCCCATCCGACGTGCGCAACGAGCAGTCATCGAGATACCAAGAGCTGGCCAAGACGTTTGCGCAGGGCTGGGATGACATGCGCGACAAACTCTTGCAGTGTGACCTGGAATACTCCGATGCCCCTGTGGAGGACGCAACCACGGAGGGCGTCGATCAGGGAAGCTCATACGCACGGCCGCAGGTAGAACTAGGCGTTGAGTCCGACCAGCCGATTGAGGTCGTGGACTCGCCCGGCCAATCGCAGTCGGGATTGGATACGACAGTATCAATAAGACGAAAAAAAGACTTAGAGTGTCGTGGGTCGCACCGACCGTATGGGGGATCATTTCCATCGGATTGACGGTGGCATCGATTGTTAGCACTGTCAGGGACATCGTCGCGTACTACAACGTCAAGTATGCTCCCATGCCAGGTTATATTGTGGACCTGGCCGACATCACCACCACTGCCGATGATGGTAAAACAAAAGTGGTTCGCAATGATACCGCCTACTACTCTGCGGTTCTGACGAATACAATTCGAAAGGGCGACGACCTAACGGCTATGTTGAACTACGCCGATCTCAACGGCGACAAGGGCAAGCAATGGCTCGGGCTCTACAGTGCAAAGACCGACGGCGACCCCATCTTGGCGAGCAGCCTCAAGGTGGTGACGGGCACGAGCTCCGTGCCCGACGGCTACTCCACAGGCATCCACATGTTCGGATCCGATGCTGCCATCAACCTCACTGACGAGCGCTACTGCTACAACGACAAGGCCAACGGCGTGTACGCCTACTTCAAGAGGGAGGCGGCCGCTCCGGCCGCGGCGAGCGTCTTCGCGAGTGGGTCAACCGTCCTCGTGGGCGGCCTGTGCCTGGTCGCCGGTACGGTCATTGGCGCCGGCGGCATGTACCTCGCCGGCAGGCGCCGCAGGGAGCCCGGTAAGCCCGCTACGGCGTAGAGTACTGGGTATTCATTATGATCTTATTGCCATCGCCTACAGGATTCACAGGTATACGGTCGACTATTGTGTCTAAAATAGTTGGCTA
>CACXZL010000392.1 GCA_902772085.1 uncultured Coriobacteriaceae bacterium
CCTCACCGATGTCCCTCGACGACGCCACCGTCACGCTCTCCAAGACCTCCTACACCTACGCCGGCATCCGCAGGAAGCCGACGCCCACCGTCACGCTCGGCGGCAAGGAGCTCGTCGCGGGCACCGACTACGACGTCGCCTACCGCGACAACGTGAACGCCGGCACCGCGACCGTGACGGTCACGGGCAGGGGGGTAACCGGTACGGGCAACTACGAAGGGAGCAAGCAGGTGGCGTTCACGATCGAACCCGCGGCGCTCGATACCGTCAACGTCAGCGAGACGAGCTTCGCGTACGATGGCAACGTCCACAAGCCCACTATAAAATCAGTGTACGCCGGCGACCTTGCGCTATCTGAGGCTGACTACACCGTGGAGTATTCCGACGAAAACCCAAAGGACGTCGGCACCTACACGTTGACCGTCACGGCAAAGGGCAACTTTGCCGGCAGCAAGTCAGTGACGTTCAAGATTCTCGGCGAGCCGCCTGCCGCGCCGACCGGCACGGGCTGGCGCGACCTCGAGGGTGGCGGCAAGGGCTACGCGAAGGACGGGTCGTGGGTCATCGGCTGGTTCGAGCTCAATTCCGCCAAATACTACTTCGGCAATGACGCGCGCATGTATACCGGATGGAGTGACATCAACGTGGGCGATAAGACCATGCACTACTACTTCAATCCGGTCTCCGGCGTCTTGGCGCGTGGTACATGGATGGACGTCGACGGAAAGAAGTACTATTTCCGTCCGAGCGGGAGCATGGCCACCGGCTTCGCTGAGGTGGACGACAAAGGAGTCATGAAGAAGTACTGCTTCGACGAGTCGGGTCAGATGCTCACGGGCTGGCAGGAGATCGTGCAGGGCGACAAGACGATGCGCTACTACTTCAGGCCCTCTGGTTCGATGGCCACGGGTTGGACCACGATAGACGGACAGAAGTACTGGTTCCGCCCATCTGGAAACATGGCCACCGGCTTCGCCGACGTGGACGACGAGTACAAGCGCTACTTCGACGGCGAGGGCCACATGGTGACCGGATGGCAAGAAATCAATGGTAAGACCTACTATTTCCGCACCCCGTCGGGCGCCATGCAGACCGGTGCGGCTACCATCGACGGTAAGGAGTACACGTTCTCAAACAACGGCGTGCTACAGACCTCGGCATAGGCTAAGGTGTGAACGACGCGACTCGAACCGGCGGATCTGGGATGGCGTGCCAGTCCGTCGGTTCGGGTCGCATTGGCACACGTATATGGCTACTGTTATTAGTTTTCTCGTTTGAGTAAGGACCACGTGGCCTATCCGTCGGCAGACGTCAGATCTATAGCAATTGCTAATTTTCAAAGTGTCATTCGATCCAATCAGGTAAAGTTAAAATACTCTTTAGTGTAAGTGCAGGCAATGAGAGACCTGCAAGAGCGGATGGAGAGCCATATGAAGTGCAGGGCTGTTGTCGGTGTGGTACCGCACGTTTTTGGAATGGCAACCCTTTTCGGGACTTTTTTTCAGAGACTCAGCCCCGCCAGCCTGAACTCGACCGGGCTCATGTAGTTGAGGGTCGAGTGAAGCCTGTCGTTGTCGTGCCGCCACACGTACTCGTTCAGCCTCGCCTGGAGCTCGCGGAGGCTGGCGAACTCCTCTCCCCAGACGAGCTCGGCCTTGAGCGACTTGTTCGTGGACTCGTCCACGGCGTTGTCGAAGGGGCAGCCCTTCTTCGAGAGTGACCTGGTCATTCCGAACGCCTCCAGCATCCCGTCGATCGCGGCGTTGTCGAACTCCGACTCGCGGTCGGTGTGGAAGACGTCTATGTCGCAGAGCGGGAACTCGAGCATGGCGAACGCGGCCATGACCAGCGCGGCGTCCTTGTTCCGAGACGCCGCGTGCCCCACGATCTCGCGGTTGTAGAGATCGACCAGCAGGCACACGTAGCACCAGGCGCCGCCGACGCGCACGTAGGTGAGGTCCGAGCACACGTGCGTGTGCGGAGCGTGGCCGTCGAAGTCGCGGTCGAGAACGTTGGGGGTCCCGGACTCGTTCGGCCTCGCGGCCGGCGGCCTGAAGGCCTTCCTCTGGTAGCGGCTCCTGAGGCCCTGCGACCTCATCGACCTGCGGATCCTCCTCCTGCTCGCCACTATGCCCCTCCTCTCCAGGACCCTCTTTATCCTGCGGGCCCCGCAGCGGCGCGAACTCCTCGCGCACGGCGTCGTCTATCGGGTCTCCGGAATCCGGCTCCTCCCCCTTGGCCCTGAGCCTGTAGTAGGTCGACCTCGTGTATATCACGGTTGAATTTTGTGCCACGAATCGCTTGAAAAGTGTGCCACACGACACTTTTCAACAATACGAAACCTGATACGTGTTTAGACCCCGCGCCAATGGCTGACCGCTCCTCGATAGAAAGCGCAGACGAACATGACGAGCATCCTGCAAATGCCCCGAAAGGTCTTCTGAGCTGCTGCGCGCCAATCTGGCAAGGGCGAGAGATCCAGTGCGTTGGCGTGTTGTCAGGCATTTGACCACGGCTCAATAGGCCTACGCGACATATGCATGCTAAAGCTTACTACGCAAACTGGAATGGCACAGTTTTCAAGTGGCATATACACCTGCATCAAAATGACCAATAAAGCCGGGTCCTCTGTAGAACGTGTGGGTTGGATTGGCCGGTCGCGGACCACGCCGGATCCATGGCGCCCCGCATCGGGGGCTCGGCGAAGCCGGGCGGATGGTTCGAGGCCTTATCCG
>CACXZL010000393.1 GCA_902772085.1 uncultured Coriobacteriaceae bacterium
TGCGCGGCATCATCATCACGCACGGACACGAGGACCATACCGGCGCCCTCCCATACCTTCTGATGGACCTCACGCCGAAGGTTCCCATCTACTCGAGCAGGCTCACCCTCGGCCTCATAGAGGGCAAGCTCAACGAGCATCGCATCCACGCCCCCAAGTTCCAGGAGGTCACGGATGGCACGGTGCTGCAGCTCGGCGCCTTCGAGGTGCGGTTCTTTGCGATGACGCACTCCATACCGGCCGCGCTCGGCGTATGCATGCGTACGCCGGCGGGAAGCGTGATGCACACCGGCGACTTCAAGCTCGACCAGACCCCCATCGATGGCCTCACGCCAAACTACCAGGCCATAAACCAATGCGCCTCCGAGGGCGTCGACCTTCTGCTTTCCGACTCCACGAATGCGACCAACCCCGGATTCACCCCCAGCGAGGCGGCGGTAGGCCCCGCCTTGCGGCACATCATCAAGAACGCGACGGGTCGCGTCTTCGTCGCCTCCTTCGCGAGCCACATCCACCGGTTGCAGCAGGTGTGCGACGCCAGCATCGCTGTGGGGCGCAAGGTGGTCGTCACCGGCCGCTCTATGGTCACCATCACGCGCGTGGCCCGCGAGCTTGGCTACCTGCACATCAGCAACGACGACATCATCGACGCCTACGAGGTCGACGACATCCCCGACGACAAGATCGTCGTGCTGTGCACGGGCAGCCAGGGCGAGCCCCTCTCGGCGCTCTCGCGCATGGCAAACGGCGAGCACAAGTCGCTCTCCATCACCGCACGCGATACCGTCATCATCTCCGCGACGCCGGTGCCCGGCAACGAGAAGAGCGTGGCCGGCATCGTGAACGCCCTCTCAAAGATCGGGTGCTCCATCTACGACAAGAACGAGGCGTTGGTGCACGTCTCCGGCCATGGAAACCAAGAAGAGCTGAAGCTCATGCTCACCATGGTGAAGCCCAAGTACTTCATGCCGGTCCACGGCGAGGCCATACACCTGCGCGCCCACGCCAAGCTGGCACGCGCCGTGGGCATACCGGAGAAAAACATCTTCGTGCTCGACAACGGCGACACCCTCGAGCTGCGCAACCACAAGGTCCGCATCGGCGAGCCCGTCGACTCCGGCGTCGTCTACGTGGACGGCCTCTCGGTCACCGATGCCGACCCCGTCGTCTTGCGCGACCGGCAGAAGCTCTCGAAGGACGGCATCGTGACGTGCGTGGTCACGGTGTCGCACCGCTCGCACAAGACCCGCGCCATCGAGATCTACAGCCGTGGCGTTTCCTTCGCAAACGACGACGAGCTCAACAAAGACGCTCAGGAAGTCGTGCGTACCCGCATAGACAGGAGCTCTGAGGCGGACGTGGGGGTCGATCAGCTGCGCAAGGGCATCCGAAACGGCCTCTCGAACTTTCTCTGGAGCAGGACGCACACGCGTCCCATGGTCATACCGGTCGTCATGGAGGTATAAATGCCCCAAAAACGCAACAATAACGCAGCACGGGGGAAGGCAAAACCAAAGAACGGCACGAACCAGCAGGCACAGAGCCTGGGGGGCGCCACCTTGCAAAACGACATCGCGGGAGTCGCGCTTGCCGTCGTTGCCATCGCGCTGCTCGTGTCGTTGGTCTCGCCTACCAGCGCCTTCGTGGCGCATGCCGTCGAGCGCGGCCTCACCCTGTGCTTCGGGGTCGGGGCGATACTGTGCCCCATCACGCTGTTTGTCTTTGCGGTCACCTTCTTTCTGGAGGGCGAGGACTCCTTCGGGGGACGTGCGGCCCTGGGGCTTCTGCTCGTGAGCGTCGCGGTCTTTGGGCTGATGTCTTTGTATGTCCCGGGGGCCGAAGAGGACCCCTCGATCGTGCTCGACCAGACGGTGCTGCAGGATGCGGGCGGCTACGTGGGCGGTGGCATCGCCTACCTGCTGCTGAGGCTCGTGGGAAAGCCCGTGGGGCTGGTGTTGCTCGTCGGGCTGGCCCTGCTCGGCGCTATCGTGTGCGGCTTTTCCATCTCCGGCCTTGCGGTGCGGCTTCGCGAAGGCGCCGACCACATGCGCGAGGTCAGGGCGTCGGCTCGCGAGGAGCGTACGACGCTTCGCTCGTCGCTTCTCCAGTCCCGTGAGGAAGGGACGGGCGCCATCGTCACCCCCATCCAGGAGAGGGACGCCAGGGGAGTCGCCCCGACGTCGGCCGACGGCAAGACGTCGTTCATCGGCAGCAGGAAGACGTCTGTGCTCACGAGAAGGAAGCGTGCGGACCGGAAGCGGGACACCTTGCCCATCGAGGGCCTCGAGGAAGAGCTCTCGGGCACGAATCTCCCTCCCGAGGAACCCAAGTCCCTCGACAAGCCCCTCAAGAGACGCCCGACAAAGACGAAAATGGCCGAACGAGACGCCGAGAGCTCGACGGGAGACGACGGCGCGGCCACGCATGCAGAGCAGGGCTCCCGGGCCAAGGGCGGCAAGAGCAGGAGGGCCCAGGGGCAGGCGTCAGCGAAGGGTGGCAAGAAGCAGGGCGGTCGCAAGCGGTCGCGGTCGGGGGCAAGCGCGCCGTCCGAGGACTTGGCCGTGCCCGAGTTTCTTCGCAACCCCAAGGTCAAGAGCGCCGTGGCAAGCCACGGCACCAAGCGTCCGGGGGACGGGGCAGAGGGCTACGAGCTCCCGCCCTTGTCGATGCTCAGCTCCAACCCCAACTCCGCAGGCACCGCCAGCAGTCGCGAGGAGCTTGACGAGACCA
>CACXZL010000394.1 GCA_902772085.1 uncultured Coriobacteriaceae bacterium
GTTACGGTGTGTGCGTTTGGCTTGCACGCACACGAGCCACAGGTCGAGGCTCCCGTCATCGAGCAGGAAGTCACGGATCCCCATGAATGGTGGCGCTGGGTTGGTACGAATTCCGGTACGAATAATCCCGAAAGGAGTGCTTTCTTTCAGAACGAAGTGGTGCGCCGATTTCTCGAACACACCACTTCTGTCCTGCGGTTTCGTTGCATTTCGGGTTGGAGTGTGGAATAGTGCTTTGTGCGAAATTTTATTACTACTCAACAGACGCATGAACCCCCTTCAAATCGCGACTGTGTTCCCGCAGGTCAGAAGCTTGAAATTGTAGCTTCCCTCGTCTTGGTGGTCTTGCTGGTACGAATCTGGTACGAACTGTGCATGGGTTTGAATAGCAGAGCAAAGAACTGCCAGAGTCGGTCAGACCCTTGACAAAAATGCATCACACTGTATAGTAAATGCAATACATAGGAGGTAAAAATGGCTACAGTGACCACGAGCATACGCACCGACGCACAACTGAAGCAGGAGGCGGACCAGCTCTTCACTGAACTCGGCATGAACTTCTCGACCGCGGTGAACATGTTCCTGCGCCAAGCGGTGCGCATGCAGGGCTTGCCGTTTCGACCCACCCGCGAGGTGCCCAACGCCGTGACGGCTGCCGCCATGCGCGAGGCGGATCGCATAGCGGCTGACCCCGAGGCCCAAGGATTTGCGACCGTCGACGAGCTCTTCGCCGACCTGGACGCCTGACTATGCGCGAGATACGCCAGACATCCAGATTCAAGAAGGACTACAAAGCGGCCATAAGGCGCGGGCTCCCCAGGGAGGAGCTCCGCGCCGTTATCGAGGCGCTTGCGAATGACGAACCCCTCCCCGAGCGCTGCAGGCCACACATGCTCTCAGGAAACTGGGTGGGGCACTGGGAGTGCCATATCCGCTCCGACTGGCTGCTCATCTACAAACTCACTGATGAGGTCATGGTGCTAACGCTCGTGCGTACGGGGACGCACAGCGATCTGTTTGATGAATAGTCGCCAGGTTTTGAACCCGATATCCCACGTCTTGGCGGAGGCCTTGCGCGCATAGCAGGGGCCTCGCGAAAGGAAGTCCTTCAGGTCTATTTGGCCACGTAGGCGATGTCAACGCTGGACACGGCTATTGGATTGGGACGCATCGGGGAGCGCGTGGCGAACACGCCCAGCTCCTCCGGTCCCCTCGTATACGGTTTCCTCTCGATAAGGCTGTCGGCGTCCTCCGCACGGTCGAACCACCAGACGACCTGCACGTGGCTGTACCCATCCAGTCCCCTCAGCGCGGGAGCGTATTCCGGGTTCAGGACGATACTGAACTCACCTTCCACGTATGCAATTGTTCCGATGGGATGCACTTCCATCTTGTTCATGAAAAACCTCCAAACGTGTTGTAGATTGCATCTCATCGAGCGCTCGATGACCCCATCCTACAATGTGTGGGGAACACTTCAACCCCTTTTAAAGATGAAGCACCCAGTCACATGGCTGAACGCTGGGGTGGTACGAATTCCGCTACAAATAATCCCGAAAGGAGTGCTTTCTTTCAGAGCGAAGTGGTATGCCGGTTTCTCGTACACACCACTTTTGACCTGCGGTTTCGTTGCGTTTCGGGTTGGAGTGTGGAATAGTGCTTTGTGCGAAATTTTATTGAGAGCGTGAATAGCTCAAACTCCATGTGGCGACCCGTCAGCTTGGTCATGAGCTCGCCGGATAGCAGGTTGCTCCGTCGTTACGTTGAGAGGGATTCGGAACGCAGCAAACCGAGGGCAGCCTGCGCCCCTCTCGAGGTGTTTGGTCCTAGCGCTCCCTACAGAACAATGACCAAAAAGACATCCCCTCGGATGGCCGTTGCCACAAGGCCCCATGCCCCGCGCGTCACCAGCATCATAATGTGCCGATGCAGTTGGCTACCCTCACACGATGTGCCGATGCAGTTGGCCACTCTCACACGGTCGCTCGGCCAACCATTCGGACGGTGCATGGCAAGGCATCGCCATTTGTAATTTGTAACCGCCGCTCCTTGCTCTGATAATAGAGACATACGACACAGGGAGCGTGTTGTAGCGAGGCATTTGTGGGAGGAATCATCATGATCTTTTACTTCACCGCGACCGGCAACAGTCTCTATGCAGCGCGGCAAATCGGCGGCGGGGATGAGCTGGTCAGCATCGCGCAAGAGCTGCGCAAGACCGATCGCCACTACCAGGGTGACGCCATCGGCATCGTCGTGCCGCTCTTTGAGTTTGACCTGCCCGACGTGGTGGACAGGTTCATCGCGACCTCGACGTTCGACACCGACTACTTCTTTATCGTCAGCACCTTTGGCATGCACAGCGGCGGCATCGCCGAGCGCGTGAGCAAGCGCCTCGAGGCGGCTGGCAGGCACGTGGACTACTACAACACCGTGATCATGGTCGACAACGCCATACAGGTCTTTGATATGGAAGAGCAGATGCGCATCGACCCCGAGAAGCACGTGGACGAGCAGCTCGAAGCCGTGCGCGCCGACATCGCGGCTCGCAGGCACTACATTCAGCCCGCCACGCAGGAGGAGGTCGACTTCTACGAGGGCTACATGGCGAATCCGGCCTTTGACCTGCACCCTCGCCTCGACAACCCCCTCTATCGCCTGACCGACGCCTGCATCGGATGCGGCACGTGCTCGCGCGTGTGTCCCATGCGCTCGATCACCATGGAAGACCGCGCGTGTGTCCCATGCGCTCGATCACCATGGAAGACGACAGGCCCAGCTGGGATTACACCACCTGCGCGGGCTGTTACGCCTGCGTCCACGCGTGCCCCAAGGCTGCCATCCGCTTCGCCAAGTACCAGGAGCCCAACCCCGGGGTGCACTACCGCAATCCGCACGTGACGCTGGCGGACCTCATGAGAGCAGCCGGCTGACGCTACACGCCCAGAAAGGACGGAGCCGCTCCCGCGGGATCCTCCGTCCCATCACGACCCTGTGACAGCAAAGGACACTGCCTCCCAAGAGCGGACAAGCCGACCTTGGGAGGCAGCACTCCTGTAAGTTGGGGATACGCGGCTCTGCCCCGTCCTTATGAGGTGACCTTCCTGGGCGGCTGCAAAGGCGTCGAAGATCAAACAGCGGGCGCTTAACGCGTCAGATCGCCCTCCCCCAAGCGCTCCTCGCGTACAGCGCTGCGCACACGTCACCCGCAACGAAGGCAAGGCACGCCCAAGATACCCCCGCCGCGCCCATAATCAGCGCGAAGAGCGGAAGGGGCACGATCAGCTGTCGCAGATAGGTAGCAACCATGAGCACGCGACCATTTCCGGTGGCCGTACAGCACAGGGCAAGCGTATTCGCCACTCCGCAGAAGACGAAGCCCAGCGCCATCTGCCTGAACACGTGCGCGCCATAACCGTACATGGTGGCGTCCGCCTTGAAGGCCCAGAGCATCGGCCACCACAGCAGCACGAACGCCAACGTGCAGACCAGCATCCCCGCAGCCACTACCCGAGTCCCGTACCGCGCAATGGCACGGACGCGATTCGCGTCGCCACGGCCCGCGTTGTAGCCCACGAGCGGTATGAGGCCTTGTCCGAAACCGTTCATAGCGAAGAACACGAAGACCCAAAGTTTGTAGTATGTCGTGAACGTGACCATGAAGAGCGGGTCCGTCCGACCAGCCACACCACCGAGTACGAACATCATGATTGACTCGGAGAGCTCCGTGAGGATTACGGGCAGCGCCACGGCATAGGTATCGCAGCACGAAGCGGCGTTCGGGCGAACCTCGATCGGCATACCAACTCCCCGCAGATAAAAGCCTAGGGCAAGGGCGCCGGACGCCACCTGCCC
>CACXZL010000395.1 GCA_902772085.1 uncultured Coriobacteriaceae bacterium
GGACTTGCCAAAGAGCACGGGATGCGTGTGGCCAGCGTTTGCGTATACGAGCTCGCCCGTTTGCGGGTCGAGGACGCAGGCAAAGGCGGTGACGAAGAGCACCATGGGGTTCTGCGCGTAGATGGATTCGTTTGCGCTGGTGAGCGCTGCTGCGAGAGTGATGTCGCGGCAGAGCGTCTCGTGAATGGTCGTGCGCACCATGGACATAAACAAAGCTGCGCTCATGCCTTTGCCCGAAACGTCGCCCATCACGGCCGCCACGCGCCCGTCGGGTAGCTCGAAGATGTCGTAGAAGTCGCCGCCGACGCTGCGTGCGGAGTGGGCAAACGCAAACCCTTCGTATCCCAAGCCCTCCAGTTGCTTCTCTTCCGGCACGAGGCCGTCCTGGATGCGACGGGCGACGTCGAGTTCGGTGTGTGCGGCCACGCGTTCGTCTCTGAGCTTCTGAATGCGCTGCACGTTTTCGGTGAGGTCGGCAGACATGGTGTCGAAGGCGTCGGCGATCTGCTGAATCTCGTCACCGCTCTTGAACGCGAGGGGCTCCACCTGGTTTACGTAATCGTGGGCGTTTGCCACGTCAACGAAAGACGAGATGTGAAGGGTGATGACGTTGAGGGGCCTGAGGATTTGGACTCGCAGCTTATAGAGCATGATGCCAATCACGAGGGCGGTCTGCACGCCCATGATGAGCGCGAGGACGATCGTAGAGTTGTTTATGTCGTCCGTCAAATCTTGCAGGTTGAAGTCGCAGCCGATAAGGCCGACGATCTTACCCTGGGCATCCTTGTAGGGGTAGAACCACGAATACTCCTTGCCGTACTTGTTGTCGAGCGTGTGGGGATTGGCGGCGGGATAGTCTTTGAGCGCAGAAATCTCTTCTTCGAGCAACGGCGGGTTGTCCAAGACAGTGTCTGGGTTGAGGTCCTTCACTGCGTCATCGCTTTCGCTTTCGTATGCGACGGCCATGAGGTAATGACGCTCTTGTTTGTCTGTGTCCACCTCGTAGATGTACAGGTAGTCGAGGTCAAATGCGAGACAAATGCGGCGGAGCTCGCCACGCGTATCGCGATAGGCCTCTGAGTCGCGCTGTCGTGCAATCGTGGGTAAGTCGATATCGGCAAAAGTGTTCTGAATGATGGAGGCCGCTTGTTTGGAGGACGAGTACGCGAGCTCGAAGCTTCTCTGCTCGTTGTACTTGAGGCTGGCAAAGACAGACACAAGAAGCGCAACGGCAAAAGCGACGGTGGCCCATAAGGCGGTACGGAAGAAGAGCGGCCGTCGCACCGAGCGTGGTTTTTTACGCATGGCGTGCCATTAGACTATGTGGAGACGCTTGTCGAAGCCGGCCATGGTGAGGATGGCCATCACGTCGTCAGGCACGTTGACGATGGTGAGGTTGCCGCGCGACTTGCGGTGCGCGACCACTAGCTGACGCAGGCCGGCCGAGGATATGTACTCGAGCTCGGCAAGGTCTATGACAAGCTCGGTGCAGGAGGGGTCGAGCTCTGCGAGGGCTTTCTCGAGGTCAGGGGCAGAGCCCGTATCGAGCCAACCAGAGATGGCGATGGTCGCCTTGGTGCCCTCGATGGTGGTGGTCGTGGCCATGGATACTCCTCTGAGAGAAAAAACAATTGCGATGAAGCTAAGTATAGCTCACGTATGTCGAAAAAGACCAGACAAGGGGACAGGTCGCTTGTCTGGTCGAGACAAGCGACACGTCCCCTTGTCTGGTCCAAGTCCTACTCTGCTTCGAAGAAGCCGAGGTCGTCGAGCTTGGCGATGGCACCCTTGAGGTAGGCGTCGTCGGTGATGGGCCACTTCCAGCCTAGGCGGTAGAGTGCGCGTGTGGTGAAGGTGTCGTCGTAGCCGAGGTAGCAGGCGCTCTGCGTATCGTGGCTTGCGTAGGCGATGAGGCCGCTCACGGCATCCGACCCCTCGTGGGTGGCGCTGTAGTCGGCAAGCATCTGGGCAAAGTACTCGTCGCTCACGATGCGGATGCCAAAGCCGTGCTCGCGCATGGCAAAGATGACGTCGCCGAGTTGCACCTTGTGGTTGTTGCACGCGTGGAAGACCGTGAAGCGCGAAGAAGCCCTGCCCAGTCGCAGCACGGCCGAGGCCACGTAGTCGATGGGCGAGAACTCCTGCTCCCGGTCCATGAGACTCACGGGGAAGCCGCCTACCGCCGCGTATCCGCGCAGCGTGCGCAGGAAGCCGTTCGTGATGGAGTTGATCTGGAACTCGCCGTCCGAGGCTCGGCTCATGAGGTTGCCGACGCGGATGACCTTGCCCTCTATGCGGCCGTCGGCCACGGCCTGCAGCACGGCGCGCTCCGAGAGGAACTTGCTGCGAACGTAGGCGTTGTGGAGCTGCTGGCCGTAGAAAAGCTCGGCCTCGGTGAGGAGATGGGCGGGATCGGGGCTGCCGTTCATGCTTTCGCCTGCCGTGGAGATGGTGGAGATGTGCACGAGCCGCCGGCGCTTGCGTGCGCAGAGGTCCACGAGCTGCTGCACGCCCTGCACGTTGGCGCGGTCCAGCTCGTCGCCGGCGGCAAAGTGCTTCACGCAGGCGGCGCAGTTCACGAGCGTGCGGAAGGGGATGCGGTCGAGGGCCGCGACGTCGTCGGGATCGGAGATGTCTGCGTCGATGCAGAGGATGCGCTCACCAAAGAGCTCGGTGTAGGGCTTCTCGAAGTAGTACATGAGCAGGTTTGCGAGACG
>CACXZL010000396.1 GCA_902772085.1 uncultured Coriobacteriaceae bacterium
GGTGGGTATGGGTCGATAACGGTCAAGTCACTCTGCGAGCGGGCGAGGATAAACAAGAAGACGTTCTATCGCTACTATGAGACGCTCGATGACCTCATGGCCGAGGTTATGGCTTCCTATGCTGCCGCCTGGAGGAGCCGTACCTCGCATCTACGCATGCCCGTAGATCTTGCCGAGATTACGCGCGAGTTCTTCCGCTTCAATGCAGAGCAGGATGAGCTCTTTGAGGCGATTACCTGCGACCCACGATGGGACGTGGCGCAACGGCAACTGCAGGACGATGCGAGTGGCGAGCACGCGGAGTGGGTTCCGGATGGCTGGACGACAGAGCGCTGGCATGTGTTTTATGCATACCAGAGCGCGGCGGTGCTTGCGATGTATCGTGCGTGGGTGGCTGACGGCAAGGCAATTCCCGTAGAGGAGATGGCGGATTTGGCGGTAAGCCTCGTGTGCGGCAGTGCTCGGGCCATCTGAGCCTTGGATGCCATGTTTGGGGTGCAAATAGCGTTCGGAATGCCCAAGTCCTCCCCGGCGCGCGAAACTGATGGCCGCGGCGACATCGCGCCGCCTCTCGCCTCCCGCTTCCAGCCGTGCCCGCACTCCACGACGGCAGGCTCCGGTAAGGTTGTCGCACGCTCGCCTGCCGTTCCGCCTGTCTACGCCTCTCGGTAGGTGGCCGCGCAATACTCGGGACCGACGACCTGCCAGATCTTGAATTGGAACTTATGCCCGTTCAGCGGATCGGTGTATTCGCTCTCTATTGTCTCGCCGCCGAGAGCAGCGCGTTTGGCGTACTCGAACCATTCTTCTTCGATATAGGGATACATCTCCCTTACGTGATGGCCCAAGACCGCCTCTTTCGCAATCTCTCCAAACTCCAGAAACCTGCGGTTCACGTAGATTATCTCCGCGTCATACAGCTCGCTGTGCTCGGCATGCGTCACGTGGTAGACGCTGCAGGAAATGGGCATGTCGTCAAAGAGCGCAAAGTCCTCTTTTACGGGGATGCGTTGCCGCTTGCCGCCGCCCTTCCTGTCGAGCCACACGCCACGCAGAAGTACAAACAACACAGCCAACGCAATCACGATTGGCACAAACGCCGCGATGCTCGGTAGGACCTGGTTGACGAAATCCGCCGTGCCGTTGCCGCCCGCCTCGTCTGTGTAGTACTTCGTCAGAGCCGCGCCCACCGTGGATGGCGGCACGGTGCCCGTCGCTTTGGACAGAATGGAGTACAGGGTCGTATCCTGTCGGCGGACGGCGAGGCAGTAGTCCAACTCGACGCCCGTTGACCACGTGGTGAGTCCATGTTTCTCGCAGAAATCCGAGATGTTGTTGTACCGATAATGGCTGATCAGGAGACAGTCTGCACGCCCGTCCGCAACTGCTTCAAGGCACGCCTGCGTGTCCGAGAAGTAAATCGCACGCCACTCGGGAAAGTGGTCGAGCAAAAACATATCGTAGTTGGGATTATCCGCATTGACCGCTACCGTTATCCGTTCCTTGCTCGCAAAGCTCCTTTTGTCTGACACGCGTATAACGGCGGACATATCGGTCCGCATCAGGGCAGGAGTGATGAAGACATCTTTGACCTCGCCGTCATAGTCGGTCAGATTGACGGGAAACACGCAGTCCACCTCACCTGCTTTCATAGCCTCCATGGCGGCTGCAGATGTGGGGTAGCACACGGGTTCAAATTCCAGTTTGGTGTTTTCTATGCCTTCTGAAGCGGCGTTCAAGCAATCCTTCAGTGCGCCGGTCAGCTCGCCGGTCGCGGGATCCTTTGCACAAAAGGCTAGGTAGTTGTCTTGATATCCCACTCGTATGGGGCCGTGGTCGGCAAGCCATGTTCTCTCGTTGGCATTGAGGTAGCTGTTTACGCTTGATGTCTGAAGGTATTTTGCGTAGAGTTGCTGGTTGTAGTACTGGTTCTCGTCCTGAACCCTGTTCATCGCGCTGTTCAGCTCAGCAAGAAGATCCGGATGGGACTTGTTGACTACGAAGTAGAAGTCAGAGACCCCGATGCGGCAGACCGGCATGGCCGACCCTTTGTCAAAGAATCCATCGAGCGACAAATACAGGTCGATCTTGCCCTGGGCAAGTGCCTCAAGGTTGTCTTCTTCCTTTCCCGTCAGCTCCACGATCTCCGCCTGGACGCCGTTATTTGCCGCCCATTCACGAAAGTATCCAATCTGTATGCTTCCTTTGTTTGCGCCGACTTTCTTTCCGTTGAACGTGGAATAGTCCTCCGGCGTGATCTCCTCGTTGCCGGGAGTCGCAAAGAGATAGTATTCTTCCGCGCCCATCGGAAGGGAGGAGTACAGCATATGCTCCGCGCGCTCGTCCGTATAGGAGACATCGCTCAAAAGGTCGATCTTGCCGTCCTGAAGCATCTGAAGCAGATCCGACCAGCTTCCCTCCACGTATTCGTACGACCATCCGGTGTACGCTGCGATTTTTTGCTGGTAGTCGTAGGCATAGCCAGAGCGTCGTCCGAGCTCATCCATGACATTGAACTGAGAATCGTACCACCCCACACGAACGATCTTTCCTGACTCCTGTGCGCGGGCAGTAGCGATAGGCAGCAAAAGAGTTGCCAGGAGCAAGAGGGATAGCAAAAGAGCCGTACGTTGGATTCTCCAACCCCATACGGATACGTGCATCTTCCTACCTCCTCATTTTGCGCGTACGCTTGTTTTCG
>CACXZL010000397.1 GCA_902772085.1 uncultured Coriobacteriaceae bacterium
ATCCGACGCTTCCTAAGACATGCCGGCCGTAACGGCACCAAGTATCGCAGCCATGTCATCTGGGTCTATCTGCCACGCGCCACCCTGCTTTGAGAGATGAATCGTCAGGTCTCTTGAGACCATGTCATGAGACGAGTCGAGATTGTCATATACGACCTCGGCAAGATGCGCTATGAGCTTGCGCCAGTCGTCATCGTCACCCGTTCCATAGAGCTCGCCCAAAAGGGCAATCTCATCGCCAGAGACGACCTGGGCCTGCGCACGCTCTATGGCCTTTGCGCCATCGAGGCAGTCCATGTGAAGCTTCGCGGTGGCGACGTCCTTGTTTGCAGACACGTCATACACCCTGTAGTCGAACCCTCGCAACAGGTGCACGAGCATCTGGCGCACGTCGAATCCGTTGGTGCTTTCAATCTGGGCAAGCTTTGCCTGGTCGGTCCCTTCGAGGAACTGTGCGACGCTTTCGGGCGTAGGCGTTTTCAGCGGATCCAGCTCGCGAGCGATGCCCTTCCGTATGGCTTCGATGTCTTCCGCCGGATCGTAGGGCTCCTCTGCCTGCGTGTCCGTGGTAGATGCAGGGGAAGACGACGCAGCAATGCCGCGGCATGAGCTGAGCACAGACGCACAGACAATTGCCACCGCGATGGCAAAAAAGGCGGGCACAAGCAAGCGCCTGTGCCCTCTCACGTTGTCGTGATGCGTGTACATCTGCAAGAATCCTACAGGTAGTCAAACACCGATTCAACCTGATGCAGCAGGAACTTCTCACGTTGACGGCGGCCGCGCGCAAGCTCGGCGGCGGCAACCACAGGCACCCAGTTCATGATGACCTGACGGGCGGTGTCGCTCATCTTCGAGTAAAGCGTGAGGTACTTGTCTGCGCTGGAGGGATGCTCCACCTTGAAGAGCAGGTAGGTCTGCGCGGCGTCGACCTCGGGAATGCCAGAGGTGACATGTGCCCAGTCTATGACATAGGGCTCGCTGCCGTCGTCGGGAATGATGATGTTTGAGGGAACGAAGTCTCCATGGCACACCTTGTGGCCGCCCTTGAGTCCGTCAAGTCGCATCTGCAGGTCATAGCGCACGGAAGGATCGAGCGTCTTCACGCTGTTTATCATGCGGCGAAGCTTGTCCTTCTGACGGTTGAGCAGCGGGGCGTCCGCCGATAGGACCTGCAGCTGTAGCTCCACGAACTGCCTGAAGTAGGTGTCGATGTTTTCCACGTCGTCGTCGATCACCTGCTCGAGCGTACGGCCGGGTATGTACTCGAGCGCCAACGCCCAGCTGCCGTCCCACTCGCCCCCGCGGATCTGGCTCACCTCCGCAACGCGCGGCACGCGACCGCCAGCCTCAGACACGCGCGAGTCGTTGAGCGCCTCGTTGAAGACGTCCGAGCCCGGTTTTTGGTTGTTGAACACCTTGATGAGACGATTGCCATCCTGATATACGACTTTGTTGTTGCGCCGGATGATCTCGACTTTGCTGCTTGAAAGAATCATACGAACTCCCCCTCTAGTCCTCGTACGAACTCGGCTCGCGACCGTAGTAGGCGTCCAGATACAGCTCGCGAATCTCAGAAATGAGCGGGTAGCGCGGATTGGCGCCCGTGCACTGGTCGTTGAACGCCTGCTCGCTCATCTCGTCGAGCGTGTCGAGGAAGTACTGCTCGTCCACGCCAAAGTCACGAATGGTGGGTTGCACGCCCACATGGGCCTTGAGCTCTTCGATGCCCGCCACGAAGTTCTCAAATACCTCGTCGTCATCTGCACCAGTAAAGCCACAGGCACGTCCGAACTCGGCATAGCGCGCCTTCGCGTGCGGATACTGGTACTGGCTGAAGGTTCCCATCTTCGTGGGGCGCTCGGCCGCGTTGTAGCGCATGACACGCGTCAGTATCACGGCGTTTGCCCAGCCGTGAGCGATGTGGTGGAACGCACCGAGCTTGTGGGCCATGGAGTGGTTCACGCCAAGGAAGGCGTTCGCGAAGGCCATGCCTGCCAGGCAGCTTGCGTTTGCCATGTGGTCGCGCGCCTCGAAGTCGTTGGGATTGTCGTAGGCGCGAGCGAGGTACTTAAACACGAGCTCGCCCGCACGCAGCGCAAGACCGTCGGTGTAGTCGGAGGCCATGATCGAGACGTACGCCTCCAGGGCGTGGGTAAGCACGTCCACGCCGGAGGCCGACGTGAGGCCCTTGGGCTGGCTCATCATGTTGTCGGTGTCCACGATGGCCATGTTTGGCAGGAGCTGGTAATCAGCCAACGGCCATTTCACGCCAGACTCGGCGTCCGTGATGATGGCGAACGGCGTGACCTCGCTGCCGGTGCCAGAGCTCGTGGGGATGGCTACGAAGTAGCACTTCTCGCCCAGCGTGGGATACGTGTACACGCGCTTGCGGATGTCCATGAAGTCCATGGCCATGTCCTCGAAGGCGGCCTCGGGGTGCTCGTACATGAGCCACATGATCTTTGCCGCGTCCATGGCAGAGCCGCCGCCCACCGCGATGATGGTGTCGGGCTCGAAGGCCTTGAGCTGACGCACGCCTTCCTGCGCGTTGTGCAGCTTGGGATCGGGCTCGACATCCCAGAAGGAGCTGTGCACGATGCCCATCTTGTCGAGCTGCTCCTCGATGGACTTGGTGAAGCCGCTCTTGTACAGGAACTGGTCGGTCACGATGAAGGCGCGCTTCTTGCCCATC
>CACXZL010000398.1 GCA_902772085.1 uncultured Coriobacteriaceae bacterium
CTGAAGTCCGTCACGCCAGAGGACGAGGGAACGGAAGGCTACGAGTCCGTCATGCGCACGCTCACGTATTTCCAGGACAACATCGACCTTAAGTACATCTACTGCATTCGCGACATGGGCGACGGCACCTTTACCTTTGGACTCGACCCCACCGTGGAGGACCCGGGCGAATTTGGCTCCCCCATCGTGTACACGGAGGCGCTGAGCCAAGCCAGCAAGGGCATCCCTTCGGTCGACGAGTCATCCTACGAGGACGCCTGGGGCTCGTTCTACAGCGCATACAGCCCGGTCTACGACTCCGCTGGAAGCGTCGCCGGCATCATAGCCGTGGACTTCAGCGCCGAGTGGTACAACAAGCAGCTCACCATGCTCACCCAGACCTCTGTTTTGGTCGCGCTTCTTTCCCTGTTGGTGGGCGGGGGCATCGTGGTCGCCATCATCACGAAGAGCGAAAGAAGGATCGGGTTCATCCAAGGCCAGCTCAACGAACTGGAGACGACGCTCATGGAGGAGATGGGCAACCCGTCCGGCATGGGAGCGGAGGCCCCTTCGGCACCACGCCAAACCGACGAATCCGGCTCCCTCGATTCTCTGGGCAAGCAGATCCAGTCCATGCAGGTGGAGCTCAAGACGCAAATCGCCCACGTGCATGGCCAGGCATACCGAGACGGACTCACGGGCGTGAAGAGCAAGCAGGCCTACCTGGAAATGGAGAAGGCGCTGGACGAAAAGCTGAGCCTGGGCCCTCTCCCCGCCTTCGGCATCGTCGTATGCGACGTCAACGGCCTCAAGAAGATCAACGACACGCTGGGCCACAAGGCGGGCGACGAGTACATCTGCAAGGCGTGCGAGATGATTTGCGACGTGTTTTCTCACAGTCCCGTGTACAGGGTCGGTGGCGACGAGTTCGCGGTACTCCTCACGGGGAGGGACTACGAAAAACGACACGCGCTTGTTCACGAGCTGCACGAGCAGTCCTCCAGGCACATTTCCACAAACGAGGCGATCGTCTCGGGCGGCCTGTCGGACTACGTCCCCGACCAGGACCAGAGCGTTCACGAGGTTTTCGTGCGGGCGGACGCCATGATGTACAAAGAGAAGACGCTGCTCAAGAGCATGGGCGCAGCAACCAGGGACGACGAGGCAAACGAGCCGGACCCCGAGCTGGATGATTTATTCTCCTTCAGCATGCGAAAGAAAATCCTGATCGCCGACGACATAGAGATGAACCGCGAGATTCTCGGCGAGCTCCTCGAGGAAGACTACGACATCCTCTACGCCTCCGATGGCGTCGAGACCCTGAATCAGCTTCGCCACCACAAAGGCGAGATCGACCTGCTGCTTCTTGACCTGTACATGCCAAACATGACAGGCCGCGAGGTCATGGAGCGCATGCAGGTGGACGAGGACCTGATGTCCATCCCGGTGATCGTCCTGACGGTCGACCAGGACGCCGAGCTGGACTGCCTCAAGCTTGGCGCGCTGGACTTCGTACCCAAGCCGTATCCCAGCATCGAGATCGTGAAGGTGCGCATTGCCAAATGCATCGAGCTGTCCGAGAACCGCGACCTCATTCTGCACACGCAACGAGACAGGCTCACGGGCCTGCTTCACTACGACTTCTTCATCCGCTACGTCGAACGATTCGACCAGCACTACGAGGAAGCCGCCATGGATGCAGTGGCGTGCGACGTAAACGGGTTCCACGCGATCAACGAGCTATACGGACGCCATTACGGCGACCTCGTACTGCGCAGCGTCGGCATGGGCATCAACAAGTTCGCGCGCAGAGTCGGCGGCATCGGCTGCAGGAAGACGGGGGACACGTTCTTGCTGTACTGCCCGCACATGGACGACTACGAGCGGCTGACCCAGAAAATCATGGCCGACGCGTTCGTCGATAAGGAGATGGCAGACAAGGTCGAGCTGAGGTTTGGCGTCTTTGCCGACGCACGACAAGAGGCGGACATCGAAGAGAGGTTTGCGCGCGCACAGATCGCGGCAGACAGCGTGGAAGACGATTCGGGCAACGTCCTTGGATTCTACGAGTGACACACGCGCCGGTTGCATCTCTGATACAAAACTGAAAAGTGTACACAGCATGCCGCGCTTTGGGCCACACGGTCCTTCGAGCATACGAGCTGTCGGGGGGGCCGTCCGTCGGGCCTGCAAACTGGAACCGCAGAGAATCTCATGTGTAGTCTGTCGTCGATGGGACAGCTCATCCGCCCGTGCGTAGTTGTTGTCGTGAAGCAAATCTGCAAACCGCACGACAAGACGACAGAAAGGACCACACCATGAATCCCGTTCTCATAGATCACGATCGGCTCGCCGCGACACTGCCCGAGGGCTTCGAGTCCATCCCGCATGACGAGTTGGAGACTCTCGTCGGCGCACGAAGCGAAGACATGTGGGGCGTGCGCGACCGAGAGCGCCACATGATGTTCATCGTCACATGGAAGGACTCAAACAAACTCCTCGCCAAGCTGATGAGCGAGAAGGGCTACGCGAAGCAGATGAACAATCGCTTTGCCACGAGGTGCATCAAGCGCAGCGCGGACATGAGCGACTATCGCTGCGGCGGGTTCTTTGCACACGACGTCACCGGCATAACCGCGCAGGCGCAGGGCTTTCGCTTCTCGTACACAGTCCAGGCCGTGGAACAAGGGGGCGAGGTCCTGATCTTCAAGCACG
>CACXZL010000399.1 GCA_902772085.1 uncultured Coriobacteriaceae bacterium
CGGAAACTGTCAGATAAGCCTCGGAATTTGAATTCCTGAAGGAGTATAAAGAAAAGGGGAGAAAGCATCATGGTAAGCAGAACTGCAGTGATTATCAACGAGGCAGGCCTTCACTTAAAGCCTGCGGCCCGCTTCTGCGAGGAGGCGCTCAAGTACAAGTCGACAGTGACATTTACGTTCGGCAACACGACGGCGAACGCGAAAAGCGTCCTGTCCGTGCTCGGCGACGACGGCTACGTCTGGGGCAGCTACGTCGGCAAGAGCTCCGGCCAGCGCCGCTACGTCGCCCTCGGCACGGCGGAGCTCGCGTCATGAGAAGGCGCGACCTGAACAGGCGGCACTACGCCACGCCCGGCGGGCCGCCCGAGCCGGATGGAGGGGCCAGGCTCGAGATGCTTGGCATCCTGTTCGTCCTCCTGCTTTTCGCGTACGTGGCCTTCCTCGCCAGCGACTGACGGGACAGTGCTACAATCGCGCCATCAGGTACACGTACCGCCCCTTTACCTGCACCTTCACGGGTTCGCGCATCTCGTCCGCACCTCCACCATAGGACCAATTCACGAACACCCTTGCGGCATCGTCCGCAGGGGTGTTCGTGTCTATGTCGGGGCAGTCCTCGGGTGGCATGCCGTCGAAGGCCATGGCCACCGCGAGCCAGCCGTCCGCCGAGTGCCACGCCCTGGCGACGAACGCCCGGATCAGCTCGGCGTCGGCAACCTCGGGTGCAACCTCGGCCAGCCATGCCAGCACGCCCTCATGGCTCACGCTCGCCGACTCCTCGGCCAGTGCCCGCGCCAGCTCGCCCTGCAGCACCGATTCCCGCTCCCTCAGCGCCTCGACCCTCTCCTTGCCGCCAGGCGGCGCGAAGCCCTGCTCGATGGCCGACCAGATGCGCGAGTAGGCTCGCTCGATCTCTGCGAGCTCCCTCTTTATGCCTTCGGAGCGAGGAGGGCCCGAGTGCTCCCGGTCAAACTCAACCATGAGCCGCGCAATGAGCTCGCACACCTCGGAGTCGGCTACGGCCCCCCTCACGAGCGCGGCAGCCATGCCCTCCAGCGCCTCCTTGCGGGCATTGCGCCTGCAGTCGGGGCAGCGGTAATAGTGATAGCGCCTGCTCGTCTTGGAGGTGCCGCACGTGCCGAAGAGCTGCCTGCCGCACTCGGCGCAGACCACCCTGCCCGAGAGCGAGTAGTCGCTCTGGTCGAGCTTCGCGTAGCGGTGCGGCCGCCTGCGGTCAGCAAGCACGCGCTCGACCTCGTCCTGCTCGGTCGCGGTCCAGAGCGCGGGCATGCCTCCCTCCACCTCCACTCCAGCGTAGCGGTAGGTGCCGCAGTTCTGCCTTCGCTTCAGGAACTTGGTGAGCGCCGCCTGGCTCACGGGAACGCCGCGCTTGGTGCGGTACGGTGCCAACGCCCTCGTGGCCTCGGCCATAGTGCGGCCCCCGACCACCATGTCCCGCGCGGTCCTCAGCGCCCGCGCCTCGGTCTCATTCACCACGTACTGCTTGGTGTCGGGATCGATGTCCCAGCCGAAGAGCTTCTGGCCGTTGGCCATGCAGCGCTCCGCGTTCTTACGGACACCATCGCGGATCCGCTCGGCAGTGAGTTCGCTCTCGTACTCGGAGAGCACCTCTAGCATGCCGAGCTGCAGCACGCCCGAGCTGCCCTCGGTAATCTGCTCGCCGGCATAGAGGATGTCGACCCCCGCCTTGCGCAGCATCAGCCGCGCGAGGCTCATCTCGTCGCGGTTGCGCATGATGCGCGTGACCTTCCAGATCACGACGTGGTCGAAGAGGCCACGCTTGGCGTCATCCATCATGCGCTGGAACTCGGCGCGCTCGGAGCTGCGTCCCGACTGCGCGTGGTCGCAGTACTCCCCCACCACGGTCAGACCCTGCTCCTCGCAGTACGCGCGGGAGTGCTCCAGCTGGATCTCTATCGACTCGTCCCTCTGGTTGTGGGACGAGTATCTGGCGTATATGACCGCCCGCTTGCCGTATGATGACATGTGGCAGCCCCTTCCATTGTTGGCTTGCCGTGCGCCCCCGTGTGTCCGCCAAGACTTTGCACGGGGGCGCGACTATACCCACTATTCCAGGTCAAACTCCTGCTGGTAGGGATAGTCCTCGATTTTCGGGGCCTCGAAGCGGATGTTGTCAACGCCGTCGGCCTTCTTCAGCAGCTTCTTGTCGAAGGTGTGGAACACTAGCTCGTCACCATCCTTCATCAGGCCGCTCCTCTTGAACTGCATGGCTGATGCCACATGCACGGAATCTTTGGTGTCGACGTCAAGCTCCCAGATGGCCCTCCTCGCCATGCGTGCCGTCACGATGTCGACGTTCGTCGTGATGATGCCGCTCTCCGGCGAGAAGCAGCTGTCCAGGTACGCCTCCTCCTCGCTGCCTATCGGCTTTCTGAGAACGCCGTCCGCTCCCTTGAACTTCACGACCTCGGTGATGGTGAACGCAGACGTGACAATCCTTAGCACGCCATCTTCGGCAAGCCTGATTATGTTCTCGAGAACGTCTGCCGTGTCAGGCTCGTTCTGAAGGTACCCAATAAAGCAGTTCGAGTCCCAATAGACGTATTTCATCGCATCGCCCCCAGAGTCCCACGAAGCTCGGACATCTTCGGCGCATCCTTCGGCTCGACGGCGACGGAGCTCGCCACGATGTTCTTCACCCTTCCGTCTGCC
>CACXZL010000400.1 GCA_902772085.1 uncultured Coriobacteriaceae bacterium
TGACGCGTTCTGTTTATGCAATATAAACTTCTCAAGCGAGCTGCTTTCAGCGGCAAAAAAGACGGGCAAACCGATCCTCTGTGATGTGCATTGTCTTTCGGATATCCACGATGAATACAACGCGGATTTCATGAAAGCAGCGGACGTGCTCTTCCTTTCCAACGAAAATATCATCGGAAAAGAAGAGGAATTTGTCCGCAAACTAATCGAAGTTTATCCTTGTAAAATCGTTGTCTAAAGGAAAGAGGATCAACGTGGAAGAGATGCCAAAGACGTATGATCCACAGGCGAGCGAGCCCGAGCTTGTCGACAAGTGGATGAAGGCCGGCTGCTACCGGCGCAGCGAGGGCACAGACGACTGTACCGTGGTGATTCCGCCACCAAACGTCACGGGCGTGCTCCACATGGGCCACGCCATGGACGACACCATTCAGGATACGTTCATCCGCTTCAACCGCATGAGGGGACGCTCCACCCGTTGGATCCTGGGTACCGACCATGCGGGCATCGCCACGCAGACGCGTGTGGACAAGAAGCTCAAGGAGGAGGGCGTATCGCGTCTGGAGATCGGTCGCGAGAAGTTCCTCGACGCCTGCTGGGACTGGCGTCGCGAGTACGGCGGCATCATCGTGGACCAGATCAAGCGCATGGGTTGCTCCATCGACTTCGATGACGAGAAGTTCACCATGAGCGACGAGTACGCCAAGGCCGTGCGCAAGGTCTTTTGCGACTGGTACCATGACGGGCTCATCTATCGTGGCAAGCGCATCGTGAACTGGTGCCCGAGCTGCTGCACCGCCATCAGCGACGACGAGGCCGAGTACCACGACGAGAAGGGCCATCTCTGGCACCTGCGCTACCCGCTTACCGAGCCCGTCGACGGCATCGAGTACGTCGAGGTCGCCACGACGCGTCCCGAGACCATGCTGGGCGACACCGGCATCGCCGTGTCACCGCAAGATCCCGACAAGGCGAAGTTCATCGGCAAGACGGTCATGCTGCCCATCGTGAATCGCGAGATTCCCATCTTCAGCGACTGGCACGTGGACGCGGGCTTCGGCACCGGCTTCGTGAAGGTCACGCCCGCACATGACCCGAACGACTACGCGATGGGGCAGACGCACGGTCTCGAGCAGATAAACATCTTCGACGAGCATGCCGTCGTGGTAGAAGGCTATGGCGAGTTCAGCGGCATGGATCGCGACCAGTGCCGCGAGGCCGTCGTGGCATGGTTTGACGAGCATGGGCTGCTCGGTGATATCGACGAGCACCAGCACTCCGTCATGCACTGCTACCGCTGCGACTCCACGCTGGAGCCCTGGCTCTCGGAGCAGTGGTTCGTGGCGGTAGACAAGCTCAAGAAGCGCGCCGTCGAGGTCGTGAAGTCGGGCGAGGTCACGTTCCATCCCTCGCGCTGGACGGACACCTATCTCACGTGGATGGACAACCTCAAGGACTGGTGCATCAGCCGTCAGCTCTGGTGGGGTCACCGCATTCCGGTGTTTACCTGCGAGGACTGTGGCTGGGAGGACGCGCTTCTGGAGGACGTGGACGAGTGCCCGCACTGCCACGGTCACCACGTGACGCAGGACGAGGGAGTGCTGGACACCTGGTTCTCCTCGCAGCTCTGGACCTTCGCCACGCAGGGCTGGCCCGAGCATCCCGAGCAGATGAAGGGACATCATCCCACCAAGGTGCTCGTGACGGCGCGTGATATCATCGCGCTGTGGGTGGCGCGCATGATCATGAGCTCCCTGTACTTCTGCGACGAGATTCCCTTCGAGGACGTCTACATCTACGCCACCATCCTCGCGAAGGACGGCAGTCGCATGAGCAAGTCCAAGGGCAACGGCGTCGATCCCATGGAGCTCATGAACAAGTACGGCGCGGACGCCATGCGCTTCAACCTGCTTACGCTCATCACAAACAACCAGGACGTCAAGTTCGACGCAAACATCGACAAGAAGACGCGCACGCTCGTCGACTCGCCGCGCACGGAGCAGGCGCGCGGCTTCGTGACGAAGATCTGGAACGCGAGTCGCTTCGTGCAGATGAACTTGGATGGCTACACTCCCGGTCCTGCCGTCGCGCAGACCCCGGAGGATGCCTGGATGCTCAGCCGTCTGGCGCGCATCTGCGCAAAGTCGACGGAGGAGCTTGAGACCTACGGATTCGGCGAGTACTCGCGTGGCATCCAGTCGTTCTTCTGGAACGAGGTGTGCGACTGGTACATCGAGCTCTGCAAGGGGCGCCTGCTCGATGGCTCGGCGGAGGAGCGCTTGCAGGTGCAGCGCAATCTGGTCTTCGTGCTCGATGTGAGCCTGCGCATGCTCCATCCCGTCATGCCCTTCGTGACCGAGAAGGTGTGGGACGCCCTGCCCGCGAGCGGTCTGGATGCCCATGACGCAACCTTCCTCATGCTTGCGGCCTGGCCTGAGCCTGCAGAGCTTGCCTCGTTCATAAACGACGAGGCGGAGAACGACTTTGAGCTCGCACGCCGCGTCATCTCTGCCGTGCGATCCACGCGTGCGCGCTATCGCCTCTCGCCCAAGACCGAGCTTGACGTCGTGGTACGGGCGGGCATGGACGACGTGAGCGCCATAGAGAGCCAGCGTGACTTCATCTGCAACGTGGGTCGCGTATCTCAGCTTGGCATCGGTGCACAGGTGGACAAGCCCGAGGCCTCCATCTC
>CACXZL010000401.1 GCA_902772085.1 uncultured Coriobacteriaceae bacterium
TGGTCGCGTCGTTGGCGTTCTGCATGAAAAGACCTCCTCGTCGTCGTGGCTTGCGCAACTCCGACATGCTGTGCGGACGGGGTGCGCCTCGTCTTGGCGTAACCCCAGCCGGCGGACGAGAAGGTCCGGCAGGTCCCGAAAATGTTCCGGTTAATAACAACACTAGCAGCCGTCCGGACAGCTGTCAAAGATGCATGCGGCATTTGCGCAATCCGTCATGGGGCCTTCTATCACGATGCTCAATCCTAGGACAATCAACAAAATCGCGGCAGCGTTGGGCCTGAGGTAAGACCTGAACTCCGCGGAGGGCAGACGAAGAAGCGTCGGCGCCTCTACTCCACAGCGCCATACAGCGGCGTGGTGATTTCCGTGAGCTGTCCCGCCAGCACTTTCGGGTCATCCCCGAAGCCGCGCTCCGCCCACCAGAGGATGCAGTTGAAGACGATGCCGTTCCAGGACATGATGCGGAGCTCGCGGACCTCGTCCGCCACGTCGTGGCCCCGGTTGATCTGCCTCAGCATCTCCATTCCCATCCCCGCCTTCAAAAGGAGCGGGATCTTCTCCCGGTGCGCGTAGACGGCCTGCAGGATGATCCTCCAGTTCGCGCCGACGTCCTCCCCCATCGCACGCCTCACGTCATCTGCGATCGCCTCGATGTGGTCCGCCAAGACGTCGGCCGCTCGCCGATTGGACACAATCCGGGCAGCCCCGTGCACAGCCCTCTGGCCCCGTGGGCTGCCCTTCGCGCATTTTCGTGGACCACAAAGAAAAACGGCAGCTCAGAGGCCGCCGTCATTACATTCATGGGTCATAGTCATTACCCAGATCAGGGTCGGTCGGGCACAGGTGCCCCTCTCAGCCTGCCTCGCCGCAAGCTCCCGTCTCGGATGCCATTGTAGCGCAACCGGCACGTGCCGCAACCGGCACGTATGACATGGTGTCAGGGGTGCCAGGAGATCCCGTCATAGGGAACAGCTGTAGGTGAACGGAGAACTGAGAGATCGAGACGAAAGGATAGCGACCCTCATGTCTCCTCACGTCCTCCGTAGTATCATGGAGCATCTTCGCGCACATCGTCAGATAAGAGCCACGCGGAGGTGAGTCCAAAGAAGTGAAACTGGGGATAGTCGCATACGGAGACGAGAGCATACAGCGCGCATGTGAGCCGTCGCGGTACCTTCTTGCGGCAACTATATACGCCGAGGGGACGGACCCGAGCTTCGCGCTCCGCAGGGCGAAGCCGTCCGGCGCCAGCAAACTCCACTGGTATGACCTCGACCCGAAGCGGCAGGCAGCATCCCTCGAGGTCGTCTCATCCGTTCCGCAACAGACGACCATCGTCGCCGCCCTCCCCCTTGAGGGCACGAAGCCCGAACGCGCCAGGCGCAAGGCGCTGGAGGAGATAGTCCGAAGGCTCATCGACATGGGCGTAAGGAAGCTCGTGCTCGAGAGCCGCAACGACACCCATGACAAGCGCGACCGCGAGCTCCTCGTGAGCATGCGTCGCAGGGGCGAGGCGCTCGACTTCGACCTCGAGCACGTCCCGGGCAAGGACGAGCCGCTACTCTGGGTCCCCGACCAGATTCTCGGCGCATACGGAGAGGTGATCACGAAGGGTGCCAGCAGAAAGTGGGAGGATTCTTGGAGGAGGGTTGAGCGGACCCTCGACGTGCGCGAGGTGCCCACGAGATAGCGCGAGAGCCGGGGCCCACGATACGCAGGATTGCCGGCTCTCACTTCCGTTCCCCCTCGGGGGTGGCTTCTGATGACAGTATACCCGCGCACGGGGGCGCCATGTCAAGAGTCTCCTCGAACGGCAGAGCGTCAGCTGGCCCGGCAATACCGGCAACACCAAGCAATATCCATTCGCATCAAAAAATGCCAGGGGATCGCCCCTGGCTCTTGGAACCTCGGCTCACGCCTCAGCAGTTCATTTATATCACACTACGCACGTTCCTATACGTCGCTTTTCGTCAGCGCTTCCACAAGCTCCGCGGCCACCTCCCTGCTCGCGAAGCGCAGCGTGCAGTCGTCCCTCCTAGGGTACGCCAGAGGCGCGGCGTCCCCGCACCACACGAGGGAGCCGTCTATCACGACGACGTCGAGTGGCTCCCCACCGCCAGCAATCCTCACCGCGCAGCCCAGGTCGCGCAGCGCCGCGAGCACCTGGTGCCACTCCGTCGAGGGCTTCCGTGGCTCCCTGAGCACGACCTCCACGGCGACGCCCCTTCCGATTGCGCCGCTGAGCGCCTCGCGCATCGCCCTCACGCGCGCGAACCTCGCCCACGAGCTGGCCATGATGACACGAGAGGAACTGTCGGTCAGGTCCGCCAGTAACGCCTCCGACGACTCTTTGCCGGCGAACAAGTGGCCGACCGGCTCCGACCTTCCCTCGAGGCCGACGAGCCCGAAGTCCCCGTCGACCGCCATCCGGTAGCCGAGCTTCCCGTACGCCTTCGCGCGCCTGCGCCACTCCCTGTCAAGCATGGGGATGGCTGGGTCGACGTAGTCCATCACGACGACCTCAGACTTGCCCTCGCGCACGCGGTGGAGCCGCCCGACCCACTGGGAGAGCGTCCCCTCGAAGGCAACCGGCCCCGCAAGGAGCAGCGTGTCAAGCCTATCGAGGTCGAAGCCCTCCCCCACGTAGCTTCCCGTCGCCACCACACAGAGCGGTCGGTCC
>CACXZL010000402.1 GCA_902772085.1 uncultured Coriobacteriaceae bacterium
GCGAGCCGTCAGGAGCCTCGCTGAGCAGTGTCGTGGGGGACTGGCGGGCGGAGTCGAGGGCAATGATGAAGTTGTTTGTGACGCTGTCGATGTCTGAGGTGTCGAAGTCCAGGTCCACGTAGGTGTAGAGGGCGTTTAGATGAAGGTCGGCGCCTTCGATCTTCCATGACCCGGCGAACCTCTTCCGCACCTTGTCGTAGAGCATGTCGCCCTGTGCCTTGCCGTCGCACACAAGGGCAAACCTTCCGCCGCGCAGGTAGAAGGGCGTCGCCTTGGGAAAGCTCGTGCGCAGATACGCGCAGATGCCGTCTATGACCTCGTCGGTCTGGTCGCCGCCGAGGATGCTGCGCTCGTGGTTGTAGTTCTGGAGGGCAAAGCCAAAGAGGCAGCCGTCCTGCGTGCGCGAGCGCTCAAGGAGGACCATGCGGAAACACCGCATGTTGAACGCGATCCCGTGGTCGGAAAGGTAGAGGTCGGGATTGAGGAACGAGAGATAGATGATGGTGATGGCCACCATGCAAAACGTGTCCATCACCAGCAGGTGGGGAAAAAGCGTCCTGATCACGGAGCCAGTGAAGAGCACGAGGTTGTAGGCGTAGGTGCTTATCATGTCTCGGCTTCTGAAGTGCCTTGCCGAAGCGAGCGTGAGGATGATGGAGAGCCATTCGTAGATATAGTACGTCACGGTCAGCAATGGGTAGAGTGGGCCCGATACGTACGCGCCGTCCTGGACGCTGAAGACCGCTCCGGTGAAGCAGCTCGTGAGGCAGATGAGCTCGGTCAAAGCGAAGGGAATGACGGTGAGCCACATCCAGCGAGGTTTTCGTTGTGCCGTCGCGTCGATGATCTCAAGCGTGAAAAGGAAGAACCAATAGATGCGCAGGATGTAGAGCACGAAGAACGCGGTGTTTGCGACGTAGAGGGCAATGGGCGGGAACAGCTCGTGGGCCTCGTCGATTCTCGTGGCAATCACGTCAGCCAAAAGCACGAGCATCTCGATGACGAGCAGGCCGAGAAACACGCGATTGAGCCGAAGCGGCGGACGCGGACGGCTGAAATAGAAGGCCATCAGCGTGACCATCATGAGTGCGCACGGCACGATGAAACTGAAGTCCCACATGTCTTCCGCCTTACGTCTCGATCCTTTGTTAACATATTAGCAGAAAGCATTGTGGCGATATGACCCCGGCAGAAAATATCTATGGGCAAGACGGTCTGTGCAGACCCACGTCCTCGAAGTAGCCGACAAGCCCCACGATGGCTCCGTTTGAGTACAGCGGGCGCTTCGTGGCGATGATGTCTCGCAGCTCTCCGCGGCATTCGCATACGCCCCGAGCGGCCGTGATGACCTTGCCGTGCAGCACGCTTTCCTCATCGCTGTGGAATGGCTCGTTCTGCTCGTGCCATCCCATGTCCTCGTCGGTCTTCCCCAAGACCTCGTTGATGTGCTCGAAGCCGTAGTAGTCCAAGAAGCGCTGGTTGACGCCGAGGAAGCGCCGCTGCGTGTCCTTCCAGAAGAAGCAGAGGTCGCTCGTCTCGAGCACTCCCTCGAGCAGGGTGTGCTCGGTGATCTGAGGGGCGTTCTCGACGCTCGTGACGATGGAGAGGTAGGCTTCTCGATGCTCGGTCCGCGTCACGAAGACCATGGTGGAGGAGCAAAACACCTCCCCGACGATGAAGTCGAAGGTCTGTGGCTTGCCGGTGTCGTGTGCGGTGCGAGCCGTGGCGATCGCACGCGACACCACGCGCACCGCCGTCTTTGACTGGCTGCGCGCCATGTCGTCGAACGACGGATACCCCATGCGCGTCACGAGGCGATTGAACGCTATGTTGCTCGTGATGCAACGAAGGCGGTCCTGGGCGATCTCCAGCACGGCGATGGGCTGGCTTCCCAAGAAGGTGGCGGCCTCCGTTCCGTGGATGGAGGCGCTCGTGCCGTCTAGGAGGTTTATGCGACCCACCTCGTCGAAATAGGCGTTGTCTTCCGGACTTTCGTTGAGCATGGCGAGCTTGGCGAGACTTCCCATGATGTGCTCGTGCTTGGAAGGGCGACCAAAGTGAAAGCCTTGCGCCTTCTCACAGCCTATTGCTTGGAGGAAATCGAGCTGGCCCTGCGTCTCCACGCCTTCACAGAGCGTCTGCATGCCCAGGCGCTTCACCATCGATATGGTGTCGGCGAGGACGGCGCGAGCACGCTCGTTGTCTTCGACGTGGTCGAGCATGGTCTTGTCGAACTTGATGACGTCGAAGTCCATGAACGCCATCTGGCCGAGCGAGGAGTAGCCGCTGCCGAAGTCGTCCATGTACAGCTGGAAGCCGTCGTCGCGGAACTTGCGCACTCCCTCGGCCATGACGATGTCGTCGCTGATGGCCGAACTCTCCGTGATCTCGATGTGGATCTGATCGGTGGGCACGCCATATCGCCTGATGAGGCTTTTCACCTCGGCGTGGATGTCGCAGAGCTCGAAGTCCAGGCGCGAGAGGTTGATGCCAAAGGGAACGTTGATGCCGAGGGCGCTCGCCTCGCTCCACTGTGCACAGGCGTTGCGTATTACCGCCAAGTCGAGCTTGTGGATGAGCTTGCGTTGCTCCAGGACGGGGATGAACTCGTCGGGGTAGAGGAAGCCATAGCGCTTGCTCTCCCAGCGTGCCAGGACCTCCACCTCGCAAATCCGTCCCGTC
>CACXZL010000403.1 GCA_902772085.1 uncultured Coriobacteriaceae bacterium
GACCGTGGCCTCGCGGGTCTCGGCCTGGGCGCCGTCGCCCTCGGGGACGAAGTCGTAGCTCACCTTCACGTCCTCGGCCCTCACGTCGGCGAAGGCGGGGTTCTTCGTCTCGCCGGCCTGGCCGCCCAGCTCGATGGCCTCCTCCTCGCCCTCGGCCTTGGCGAAGTCGGCCTCCCTGAGGGTCACGGTGTAGGTGCCTGACCTGTTGTAGGCGCCGGCGTCCACGGCCCGAGGCCCGGTTTGGGATTCGGCCTGGGCCTCGGGGTCGCCTAGGTCCACGACCTGCTCCGTCTGGGCTGCCGCACCGCCGTTCGCGCCGCCCTGCTGGGCGAACGCGCGGACGGGGATGGAGCCGAAGGCCAGCGTCGCGGCAAGCACGCCGGAGACGAGCCTATGATACATCGAGCCCGCGCCGCCGGCCACGAACGCGAGCTCATCGTCCGTGAGCTCGCGGTCGTACACGGCCGCCTCAAGGGCATCCTCGTAGGTGAACTCAACCCCAGCGGAGCGCGCCGCCGGTAGGATTATGCTTTCGAACACCGCACGGTCGTCGGCCTTGTTTCCGTCGTAGGCGTCCGCAGCCTCTTGGAGCCTGTTGCGCAGGCCATCGTCCGTGCTGAGCATCTGCTGGAACTTCTCCACGTTCTGGTTCATGTTGTTTCCTTTCGTCGTGGCGGCCACGTTGCCGCCGTTATCTCTGGCGTTACAATATATTACGCGGCTGCGTCGGGTCTGTCCCAAAAGAATTTGTTGCGTATGTCAAAAGGGCTTGTATAGAGAATGCGGAAATCGTTTGGGGGGCTACTTGAACTGAACGCTGACGCCCGCCGGGCCCCTCACAAAAAAGAAGCGAACCGACGGCATGGGGATACGTGTCGGTGGGCTCGAAGCCGTTCTCGGCGAGAGACGCGTGCGGTCGATCCCGAATGTTTGGGAGTAGTTTGCCGCGATAGAGCGGATGCCCAGAGGTTCAGGCCTGATTTTGGGCGCCCTATAAAGGAAGGTGAGGGTCTTCTCGTTCTGCAGGCTCTCGATGTTCTCGTAAAGCCCCGCCATGAGCAGAAACACGGGCAGGTCCTTGCGGACGAGTATTTGAAACGTGCTGGCAAACGCGCGCATGTGCGCGTTGTTTACAGCCTCGTCTATGGATATGAGCAGGCGCTTGTGCTCTCGCTCGAGAACGCGCAGCATGCGCTCGAGGGCGACCGTGAGGTCCACGATAGGCTGCGTCCCCTTGACGCGCACCCCGACGCCAAAGAACGACAGGTCGATTTCCGCCTCCGAGATGAGACGCGCCAGAGCCTTCCTGCTGTTGAGCTTGGCAACCAGACCCTGCAGGAGGTCCTGCTCGACGCTCAGCTCCTCAACTATCCATCGGCGGTCCTGCGCGAGGGTCTGGCAAACGTCTGTCATGAAGACGGTTTTGCCGGAACCCCTTACGCCCGTGATCGCGTATACCTGCTGGCTCGGACTCGACGCGGCGAACGTGTTGGTAACAAGTGCGGTTTGCTGTGCCCGCGGGATGATCTGCATGGGCACCTTACCAAACAGCGTGGTGTAGGGATTGTTCATCTGCGGCCAATCTTTTATAGACCTTTATAGTTTCCCGCAAGACTCGTAGCAGTGTGCCAGTTTCTGGCGGTAATCCTCTCGGCGAGCCTCGCGGAACGTGATTCCGACTATTCCCCCTCGTGGGATGCATTTCTAGCAGATCGGTTCTCGCGAAGCGGGATCCCAGCGGGGCTGGAGCGAAAAACCCGTCCCCTGTTCCCGTGGAACTCAGGACGCGTGTCGGCCACGTGAGCATCGAGCTCAAGCGAGATGCCGACATGTGCAGGCTAGACAGCCTCATCGCCGAGTACGTGCTCGGGGCATCCTCCGCTCTCGCTCAAAGGTCTGGACGCCGCTGAGGCTATGCATGTGGTGGAGATCAAGAACTCGACTCTTTGCTGGGACAACGTGCTGCGGAGCATCGACATCGCCAACGAGCATCCGAGGTCGACTTCATGCTCACCGTAGTGATCAACGTTTCCATGGACGTCCCCGCGCGGTTCGAGCGCGTTCACGACAGCCTCAGTCCCTGCCCTAACGTTCGGCTCAAGGTCAACAACGTTCGCGAGAACCCCGAAACTGTCGTCTGTGGGCTTGCGCCGAGCGATGCAGACGAGCTCGCAGCGGACCTGCGTGCCTACGTCGATATGCGCCCCGAATACGCCGGTCGCGTCGTATACGAGCCTTCTGGTGCTGCCGTTACCGACTATTCTGCCCTCATGTTCTTCTAGGACACCCACAGGACGGGGGACGGTGACGAAACCGAAACTGCTAGTGAGGTAGGAGTAGATACGATACAATCACCTCGTGCATTGAGAGGGGTCTGCGCGTCTGCGCCGTCGGATGTCGTTGACGAGAAGATCGCCTGGGTCGCGTCTCTATGGGAGCGTCTCGCTCCCTATCGGTGGGCATTGTTTTGGGGAAACCATGCCGTTGCTCGCTTCTCTTGCAATTTATTAAAGGAAGTGAATCAGGTTTCACTTCCTTTAATAGTACACCAACGGAAGCGAGTGAATGGCGTGGGGCAAGCTGTCCGAAAACCCACTGCGACAGACGTCTCACGAAAGGGGCTACACCCTTTTGATGAGAGGGGCTACACCCCCTGCGTGAAATCTCGGGAAGTC
>CACXZL010000404.1 GCA_902772085.1 uncultured Coriobacteriaceae bacterium
GGGGATCAGATTGGGGATAAGCGGGGTGAGCTTGACGGACGGGGTGACGTTCATGGGGAAGCCTCCTTTTGACGTTGCCTTTTTCCTTAGCTTTCGCTACCCTCAGTATGATTGGTGGTTATGCGAAGCGGTTATAACGAACGTCGTTCGGTGATACGAAAGGCGCATAACGGAGGCAGCCATGCGCATCGAGCACATGAGAGAATTCTTGGCCATTCACGACGAGGGTAACTTCTCGCGCGCCGCGAGGAGCCTCTTCATGGCCCAACCGGCGCTGAGCCGTCACGTCCAGGAGCTCGAGCGCGAGCTGGGCGTGAAGCTGCTCGACCGCGACAAGCACTCCGTTCGCCTCACCGAGGCGGGCGAACGAGCGTATAAGGGCTTTCGCCAGATCCTGCGCAACTACGAGCGCCTGACCGATGATATCGCCAGCTACAAAGGCGGCCTTGTCGGGAACCTGCGCATCGGGATGCTCTACTACACCATCAGGCAGGACTTCGGCGATGCCATGGAGCGCTTCTCGGCGGAGTACCCGGGCGTGAGGCTCCGGCGCTTCTCGTACCAGCCGCAGGAGGTGTTCCAGGCGCTGGCCGAGGAGCGGATCGACGTGGGCGTGCTTCCGCGCGCCAACTACCCGGAAGCGGATTGGCTCTGCTACCAGGACGTCCATACCGGCGGGTTGTCGGCGCTGGTGTCGGCGGACCACCCGTTGGCGTCGCGCGGCGGGCTCACGCTGGACGACCTAGCGGACGAGACTGGCGTGCTCCTGCGCGACGACCCGTACTCCAACCGTTGCTACGCGGAGGCGCTCGAGCGCGTGGGGTTCGCTCAGCACAGCGTGGTCTACACCGACAACATCGACACGGTGCCCCTCGAGCTCAAGCGCGGGCGGTTCGTCTACCTCATCCCGCAGGGCCTGCCGCTGCCGGGCTTCGAGGGCGAGCTGGTGGAAATCCCGATTAGGGCCGAGGGCCTTTCCGTGACCAAGTCCCTCGCATGGAGGGCCGACAACGACAACCCGATGGTGCCGCTGTTCCTGGAAATAGCGAAGCGGTAGGTGCGGCAACCGATCATGCCAACCGCTCGGTGACGGTTTCATTTGTACCTATCCTTTAATCTCCTGTGATAACGCGTTCTCTCCGCAAAAATGCTCGAAGTCATTTGCGATGCGCCGATAGAGAAGGGCTAGTAGCCAACACCCTGCCAGCGCCACTGGCGGCATCGGGCGGGTGCCGTACTCCTTTCCGGCACCCGGCCGATGCCGAGCAGTCAGCCCGAAGGAATACGCAAGCGCAAAAAGGATCTGACCGACGAACACAAGGAGGTGTCCGCAATGCCCCGGAGGAAGCCGGAGGCGCCAAAAGAAGGCCCCGTCTGGAAGCTCTCGGCCACAGCAGCGCCGTCTGGTCGCTTCATACGCATCACGCGAGGTCATCGTAGAGCCCTACGTCGACTGGGCCGTCCCACTCGGCCGGCAGCACGGTCCTGCGGCTCTCCGTGTCCATGCGCACGACGTCCTGCTTGGACCAGTCGATGTTGGGGATGTGGTCCCTGTAGCCCTTCCCCACGGGAGCCACGAGCACCCAGGGCTTCGAGTTCTTTAAACACCGTCACCGGCCTGCCGGTGACGTTCACCGTCGCGGCGATCTTCGAGAAGTTCGCCCTCGTCTCCGCGACCGTAGCGGTCGTCTCTCCCATGGCCTCTCCCCTTTCTCCACAGATTGCTTGTCGATTGTATTATTGCTATATACATGTATGTTTTCACGTACTCGATATAAGCGATGCCAAACCGCAATCCGCTTATCCGTCACCCGAGAATACCGCCAAAAGCAAGCGCGTTCGCGTGCTCAAACGGGAACCGCCCGCTTGAGCACGTATGCGTTCATGATTTAAAAACCCTGACAGCCCTTCAACGTTGGACGGTTTAGTCATTTCTTAGTCATTTTTCTTACGAGATGAGCCGCATTAAAGAAACTGCTCAGCCCATTTTAATGGACTGAGCAGGTCTTTCGTGGTGGAGCATAGGGGGATCGAACCCCTGACCTCAGGCTTGCAAAGCCCGCGCTCTCCCAGCTGAGCTAATGCCCCATATGTTCGCGCTCCTGGTTGAGGCCAGGTGCGACACTTTTGCTCCAGGTAGTAATAAACGCTCCACCGGCAAACTCGGCTCACGGTGGAGCGTTTATCGCAAAAATGGTGGGCCCGAATGGATTTGAACCAGCGACCTCACGCTTATCAGGCGTGCGCTCTAACCAACTGAGCTACGGGCCCGTGCAAAAAGTGCCTGAATAATATACTTCGACGTGCAAGGCTGGTCAAGAACTTTTTTCAGGACCTACACATTTACTCAACCAGCATGTTGCGCAGTCCACAAACACGTGCACCTTCGATACGGCACTTCGGCACTAAACGTTGAACTTGAAGTGCATGACATCGCCGTCCTGCACCACGTACTCCTTGCCTTCCTGACGCAGCTTGCCAGCATCGCGGCAGCCCTTCTCGCCGCCGAGCGCCACGTAGTCTTCGTAGCTTGCGGTCTCGGCTTTGATGAAGCCGCGCTCAAAGTCGGTGTGGATGACACCAGCGGCCTGCGGCGCCTTTGCGCCGATGGGGATGGTCCAGGCTTTCGTTTCCTTCTCGCCGCTCGTGAAGTAGCTCTGCAACC
>CACXZL010000405.1:0-4442 GCA_902772085.1 uncultured Coriobacteriaceae bacterium
GTCTGTCAAAAGGGGTAGCATAAAGGGATGCCCCGTCTGAAACGCCGTTGAAAGACGACCCTCTTGGTCCATCAATCCACAAACGATACGCTGGAGTAGGCCGTCTTGGCACTCACACCGGAAAGATTGCCGATCTGGCCGGCCATAGAAGAGATGACGTCGTTTGGAGCGTCAAGCGCAATGCTGATCACGCTGATGCCACGCGTCCTGTACGGCACCCCCATGCGGCCGATGATGTAGCTGCCGTACTCATGCAGTATCGCGTTGAGTTTCTCCACCGATTCAGAATCCTCTACGACGATTCCCACCACGGCCACACGCGTTTCCATACCGGCTCCTTCCCTTGCGTGCACGAGAATTCCCATGTCGCTCTTCCCTGAGGTACACGCCATGAAAATAACAGCAGTATAGCTTTGTGGCCATGTATCGAACGGCTGCTTCCGTTATTATGGAGAGGAGGAACGTTGCTTTCTGGACCATTCTCAGCCGGGAACGCACGAAAGGCAGCCGGAGAGACTCAACTCGGGACTTGTGAGGAGCACACATGGGCACTGTCACAAAAATCGCAATCACTGGTGGTCCGTGCGCAGGGAAGACGACAGCCCTCAAGGTCATCCGATCCGAGTTCTCCAAACGCGGCTTCAAGGTCATCACCATTCCCGAGCCGGCAACCGAGCTGATCTCAAACGGCGTCACCCCATGGGAGTGCTCGTCCAGCGAAGAATACCAACGTTGTCAGATGGAAATCCAGCTCGTACGCGAGGCGATGTACGAACGAGCGGCCCGAGGCATGGACTACCAGAAGACTCTCCTGGTCTTCGACCGTGGGATGTTGGACAACAAATGCTATATGACAGACGACGAGTTCGCACGTGTCCTCGCCGATCTTCATCGCACCGAAGAAGAGTTGCGGGCAAACTACGACGCGGTTTTTCACTTGGTCTCGGCAGCAAAGGGCGCTCCCGAGTTCTATTCCACAGCTACGAACGCAATCCGCTACGAGACCCTTGAGGAGGCAGCCGTGCTCGACGACCGCTTCATCCTCGCCTGGCAACGCCATCCGCACTTCCACATCATAGAAAACAAAGGAAGCTTCGACGACAAGCTCCAGGACATGCTGCAGCAACTAGAAGAGTTCCTGGTATAGACAGACGGAGGCAGAACGTGACGAGACACGCCACCATGGAGCTGCTGGCACCCGCCGGCGGCCTCGAACAACTGCAGGCTGCCATACGTTTCGGCGCCGACGCCGTGTACCTCGCCGGCTCACGCTGGGGCATGCGCGCCAGAGCCACGAATTTTACCAACGACGGTCTTGTTGAGGCGATACGCTACGCTCACGAGCGCAACGTTGCTGTCCACGTCACGATAAACACCCTCATGCACGACGAGGACTTAGACGCTCTCCCGAGCTTTTTGCGGTTTTTGGACGAGCAGCGGGTCGACGCCGTCATCGTAGCCGACCTCGGAGCCATGCTACTCGCAAGAGAGCACGCCCCACACGTACATGTGCACGTTTCCACCCAAGCCTCGGTGACCAATGCGGAAACGGCCCTCGCCTACGCCCGCCTCGGAGCGACGCGCATCGTACTCGCACGCGAACTCACGCTCGCCCAAATCGCCGAGCTGCACGCCCGCGTGGGAAACGCCGTGGAGCTCGAAGCGTTTGCGCACGGAGCGATGTGCGTTGCCGTCTCCGGTAGATGCCTCCTCTCCAGCGCACTTGTGGGACCTGATCGCTCTGCCTCATGTGGCAACTGCACGCAACCGTGTCGCTGGACCTGGAGTCTTGTGGAAGAGACGCGACCTGGCCTGCCCCTTCCCTTGGAGGCGGACGGAAACGGCAGCTATCTGCTCTCTGCAAACGACCTCTGCATGATCGAGCATCTTGACGAACTCGCAGCGGCAGGTATTTCGTCCGTCAAGATAGAAGGGAGAAACAAAGGCGCCTACTATGTGGCGGCTGTCACAAACGCCTATCGCCACGTGCTGGACGGTGACAGTCCCTCGACGTGGCTGAGCGAGCTGGAGGCAACGAGCCATCGACCCTTCTCCACGGGATTCTTCTACGGCAACCCCACGCAAAACCCCGGCCATGCAGAATACGCCCGCGATCGTCTGCTGGTTGCCGTGGCAAACCGTAGCACGCCATCCGGAGACGGCTGGCTCTCCGAAGTCGTTTGCAGAAACAAAGCCCTCCCAGGTGACCAGATAACCGTGCTCTCCCCCGGCCAGCCCATACGCCATTTCACGCTCGGCAGCGTCGAGCGCCTCTCGCCCGAGGAAGGCTGGCAGCCAGCCGACCGTATGTCGGTAAACATGGAGCCATACCGCTTCACCACACCGTTTGCCCTCCACGAAGGCGATATGCTCTGCCTGTAAAGTGGCAAAAGGGGCGAGAGGCGTTTTGCCACGCCCCCTCGCTCGTTACTCGGACCAGTAGTCGATAGGCTGGTAGTGCTTCTTTACGAGATGTACGCGCAAGTCCTCGATGGGCGAGCAGTTTGCGATGACGGTAACGGGCTCCCCTATAGCCGCGACGTCATGAATGAGCGCGTCGTAATTGGGCTGGACGTGCAGGTTTTTCTCATCCACGCCCGCACGCAGCAGTCTCTCGCGCATGTCCTCATGCTTCGGTCCGCCCACGATGACTTTGGTTACCGTCCATGATCTCGGCGCCAAGTAGGCACACGAGGTTCTTTGGCAGCTCGGGCTCGGAGAGAATCATGTTTATGAGCTGGTTGCAACCTGCGGTGTTCTTCATGAGCAAGAGGCGCATGGGAGTGCCATCCACATCAAAGATCTCGAACCGATGCGCTGCGTGCGTGAAGTGCGCCAGCGCCTTGAAGACGTCTTGCTTGTCCATGCCGGCCGTAAGCAGCCCCGCTACAGCAGCAACGGCGTTGTATACGTCATAGCCCGCACGCACGTTGGCCTCCACCACGTGCTCCTCGCCGTCGATGCGCAGCGTGAGCGTACAGCTCTTCTCGCGGCGATTCTCGATCCTTGTACAGGCGATGCTCGGCTCGTTGTGACTGCGACCGCATTCCGGACACTCGTAGCTGCCCAAGTGCGCAAAGGTGCGGTGGCTGAAGCTCAGCTCAGCATCGCAGTCCACGCACTTCACGCTCTGGTCAAAGTCGGCAATGCCCTCGTCGTACACCGGACACTTCACGCCAAACCACACGACCTTGTTTGGCACCAAACCTGCGATGGAGGCTGTGACCTGGCAGTCAGCGTCGAGCACGAGCACCGTGTCGGGACTGCTCTTTGCCGCTTGCACGATGTAGTCGCGCGCCGTGGTCCACGTGTCGTAGCGGTCCACCTGGTCACGATAGAGGTTGGTGACCACCATGACCTTCGGCTTCATGGCCGGAAGCAGCGTCTTCGTGGCGCCTTCGTCACTCTCGATGACGGCCCACTCGCTCGCATGCTTGCCGCCTATGGTGCTATCGAGGCAAAGCGTCGTGGCGATGCCCTGCTCAAGGTTTGTTGAGGACGGATCGTAGGCGGCACTGCCGTATGTGTTTATCACAGCTTGCTGCACGATATGCGTGGTGGTGGTCTTGCCGTTCGTACCCGTGATTACGATGGTCTGGTAGCCTTTTGCAAGCTTGGACACGAGTCTGCGGTCAATCGTCAGCGCCACCATGCCCGGCATGGCACGTGCCGTACGACCCATGAGTCTCATGACGCGATACGTAGCCTTACATCCCGCTATTGCAATGCTTGTGCGCACGGACATCTCATCATCCCCTCTGGGGCAAGACGCCCCCTCGATAAGTCTGCGGCTCATTTTACCCCAAGAAGCTTTTAGGATGGCATGCGTTCACAGAGCACTAACCAAAAGCCCGCCCCAAACAATGACAAAACCGACTCGGGACGGCGCCCGTAAGGAACCGCCCCTTTTTGGTTCACAACTCACATCAGCGCTGCGACCTCACCTGCCAGCGTGATGGAACCGCATGCAACATAAGGAACCTCGCCCAGAGCTGCCACAGCCTCATCTACCGTAGGGTACACACCAGCGACTTCGGCATCCTCCGTCTCAAACAACCTCCCAAGCTCACCAGCTTCCAGCGCACGCGGAGAACTCGTCTGCGTCACGTGAACGCACGGGAACTCCTTTGCCAGAAGCGCTACGATGCCCGCCACGTCCTTGTCGGCAAGGACGGCTGCAAGCAGCGCTGGGCGCTTCGCCACTTCAGGCTCCATAGCACGCACCGCGACAAGGAAGGTCTCCACCGACTGGGGATTGTGACAGGCGTCAATGAGCGCAAGCGGCTCTCTCCGCAACACGTCAAATCGGCCAGGCGTGGGGCAGCTCAGCACCGACGCTCGCAGACGCTCCACGTCCAGCTCACGCCCGAGCAGGTTCTCGCACAACGCGACGGCACAGGCGATGTTTGCCGCCTGATAGGCAGGCTTGAGCGCACGCAAGC
>CACXZL010000405.1:4492-6426 GCA_902772085.1 uncultured Coriobacteriaceae bacterium
AGATGCGTCGGGCGAAGCAGCACCGGGTTCACCCCTTCGCCTGCACAGCGGTCGAGAAAGACCCGCTCCACGGACTCCGGTGTCGCCGTCCCCACGCCGAGTACGCAGCTACGTCCCGCCTGAATGACGGCGGCCTTCTCCCCAGCTATGGCTTCGAGCGTATCGCCGAGGATGCGCGTATGGTCCAGACCGACGCCGCTCACCGCCACGGCACGTATGCTCTTCACCGCAGACGTGGCATCCCAGCGACCACCCATGCCCACCTCAAGTACCGCCACGTCCACATCTGCCTCGGCATACACCACGAGCGCGGCCACCGTCAGCAGGTCAAACTCGGTGATGTCGTAGGGCCTTTCCCCCGCGGCACGCCGCCTCTCGTTCACGCGACGTCCCGCCTCGAAGGCCACGCTCATGCCGTGGGCGAACTGCACCTCGCTTACGGGAGCTCCGTCGACCTCCATGCGCTCGGTATAGCTCACGAGTTCGGGGCTGGTATAGAGCGCAGTGCGCAAGCCTTCGCCTTGCAATATAGCCGCCGTATACCTTGAGGTGGACGTCTTGCCGTTGGTACCCGCCACCTGCACGCAGTCATAGCACAGACGGTCAGATTCAGTCATAATCCGCTATTTTCATAAGGGATACCCCAACGCCATCATGCTGGAATACCCCTTATGGAAATGCTACGGTCTATAGGTTGCGCAGTTGTTTGGCGTCTCATAGCATTCGATCTGGCTCACGGGAAGACCGCGCTCCACAAGCTGGTCGCAAAACCATCGCGCAAGGTTCTCGGCTGTCGTGCGAAACGGCAGCATGACCAGCGAAAAGCCCTCGCCTTGCAGCGCTTCCACCGTGGCCGGCTTGAGCGAACCTTCCTCCACCAGAAACGCATGATCGAGCGACGCGGCCACCTCCCGAACGGCCTTCTTGAAGACGCCAAAGTCGAGCACCATATCACGCATGGTCCCCTCGCCTTGCAGGACCTCCTGCTCTATATACACTACGACCCGCCAACGATGCCCATGCAGGTTCTCGCACTTCCCATAGTAGTCGGTCAAGAAATGCGCGCTGTCGAAGCTCGCCTCGGTCTTGAGCCCATACATGCCACCGCTCCTCACGTCCAGCCAACAAAGCCACACAAAGCATAGCACGCCAAAGAAAACAATCTCTTTGAAACCCTCTGCAAGAAGCATGCAAAGCCCAAGTAAAACCACAGCGCGTATCACTGTGACCATTCCTTATCGTTTACTCATGAACGTACGAGTCGAAAAACGAATTCCCTCAAGAAGACAGTGTTTGTGCGTCTTCGTACAGGATATGCAGTTCAAGGCGCGACAACTTACTACCAATCTGCAAGGACGCCCTCCAGGCAAAAGCGCTAAACTCATATGGCATAATAAGCGACCCCAGGAGCACTCATGCAACCAAAACAAGGCACCCTAGCCCCCAGTCAGCGAATGCGCATCGCCTATCTGCTCGCATTCGTCGGCGGATACCTAGACGCTTACACCTACCGCGTCCGCGGCGGCGTCTTTGCAAATACGCAAACGGGAAACGTTGTGAAACTCGGCATTGCCCTCGCGGACGGCCGCGCAGAAGCATACCTCACCTATCTCCTGCCCATAGGTGCCTTCGTCGCAGGTTTATTTGTGACGTTGCATATCGAGGAGCTCCTCACACTTCGTAAGCTACGCCTCGTCAGACGTGTGGTCCTTACGTTGGAGATGTGCGTGCTGGCTATCGTGGGGCTCATCCCCCTTGGGCAGGAATGGGACTTGCTGGCAAACTCCCTCGTATCCTTCGTAGCGGCAATGCAGTACGAATCGTTCACCATGTTTCATGGGAATGCCATTGCCACGACGATGACCACTGGAAACCTCCGCAAGTTCGTCGACTGCCTCTTTAGGGGAACCATACACCAAGAGCCAAAGGAACTA
>CACXZL010000406.1 GCA_902772085.1 uncultured Coriobacteriaceae bacterium
TGCGCGAGGGCGGCGTGGTCACCGCCGAGGACGCGGATTCCTATCTTAAAAGCGACCTGAGCATGCGCAAGGGCTGCGAGGCGGTCATCCGCGCCCTGGGCAAGCGCGGCCGCATGGCGAGCGACGCGGAGATCGCCATGTACCGCAAATGGCGCGCCGAATGGAATTTCGATCACGACGCCGTCATGGAGGCCACGGCCGAGACGGTCAAAGGAGAGCCGACCATGGCCTACCTGGACGTGACGCTCGCCGCGGAGGAGCAGGCCATGCAGGCGCTCGTACGGTCGCCACAGGAGAAGCGCTGGAAGGGGGCCGATACAAGGCTGACAGTCGCCTGCGGGCTCGAGGGACCATAGCCGAAGCAGTCCGTTGATTATCCCGACCTCCCGAGGGGCCCGGAGTGCCTACGCGGCGGCTTTCTCGGAGGTCGGGATACACGAGCGGTCGGGATTTTTCAGGGTGCCAAAGAATGATTCCGCCACCGCGTTATCGTGGCACGAGCCTGTCCTGCCGACCGAGAGCCTCACGTCGTGGACCCTGGCCCATTCGGCGAAGAGCGAGCTGGTGTACTGGCTTCCGCGATCCGAGTGGAAGATCGCGTTGCCGGCGACGTAGCCGCGGCCCCAGGCCATCTCCATGGCCGAGACGACCAGGCCCGTCCTCATGTTGTCGGCTATGGCCCAGCCCACGACCATGCGGGTGCACAGGTCGATCACGGTGGCCAGGTATATGAAGCCGGAGGTGGTCCTCAGGTATGTGATGTCGCCCACGAGCTTGCAGGTGGGGACGGGGCTGGTGAAGTCGCGCCCCACGAGGTCCGGCCTCCTCGGCGCGTCCTCGTCCGGCACGGTCGTGGTCTTCGACGCGTTCGGGCATATCCCGCGGATTCCCAGCTCGGACATGCACCTCCTCACCCGGTGGCGGGTCGTGCCCGCGAACTCGGGGAAGTCCGAGGCGAGCCTGGCGTGCACCTTCCTGAACCCGAATCGCCTCCTGCTCCTCTCCCAGATCGAGAGTATCGCCTCCTTGAGCCCGGCCCACGGGTCAGCCCCGTCGGGGTTCGCCTTCAGCCACCTGTAGAAGCCGCTCCTGCTCACCCCGAGCACGCGCGCCATCATCTTGACTTCGTAGTTCGCCCTCTCCGCCAGCATCAGCCGGTACCTGTCCTCTACGCAAGGCTCCTGGCGAAGAAGGCACTCGCTTTTTTTAGGAACTCGTTCTCCAGCTCGAGCTCCCTGATACGCCTGTTCGCCTCGTCGAGCGCCCTCTGCTCGTCGGTTCTGCCTCGCTCCACCTTGCCGGCGTCCTGGAACTTGATCACCCAGTCGTTGAAGGTCTTCTCGTTCACCCCGAGCTCGCGCGCGCACTCCTTTATCGTCTTCTTCGGGTCGATCTCCCTCGCCTTCAGGTAGTACTGCACGGCTTCGACTCGGTACGCCTCGGTGTACCGCCTCCTTGCGGCCTTCTTCTTGGAGCCGTCTCTCGACTCCATCTTGTCTATCTCGCTTGCGCTGACTGACATTTTTCAACTCCTAGCCGTCATACCCATACATGGACTATAGTGCGATCAGGGTGGGCCCTTACCCTGTTATCCCCTTGTCCACTAATAGATTACAGCTCAGCGGCAAGCGCATCAACTTCCCCGACCAGGTCTGGTCGACGGACATAACGTACGTGCCGCTCGGCCGCGGGCACGCGTGCCTGTCGGCGACAGTCGACCGGCACGGCCGCTACGCAGTGGGCCGGGGGCCGCGCGGCACGCTCGACGCCGACGAGTGCGTCATCTGCATGGAGCGCGCGTCCGGGGAGGGCGGGACCCCGTCCATCCGCGACGGCGACCAGGGACCGGCCTACGCCGCACAGGCATATATGGACTGCCTGGCCAGGAACGACGTCAGCCAGAGCATGGACGGCGCCAGGCGCTGGGCCGACGACGTCTTGATGGGGAGGTGGTTCCGCGACCTGAAGCACAACCGCGTCTACCAGACAGAGTACTCGAGCATGCGCGAGCTGAGGCGCGTCATCGCGGACTACGTGGAGAGGTACAACTTCAGGAGGCTGCACTCGTCGCTCGACTACTCGACCCCAGCCGGGTGGTACTTCAGCGGGATAAACGAGGCGAACGCGCCCGCCGAGAAGATGGGTAAGTAGGCGGCGTGACGGAGGCTGGATTTCAGATAGACGCTTGACGAGGCGATATGGTCTCTCTATGAATTCCGGTTCTTCTGTCCAAAGAAACCTGCCACTTTAACGGGAGGTTCGACGTCTCCGAGGGCTTCCGCTTGGACGGCATCACGGAGTCCGGTCAATACGCGTTCCGCGTCAAGGTCAACGGCGTCAGGTCGGAGGCACGCTATGTAGAGGCGGACGTGTTCTATGAAGGCGGGGGCGAGTGCATGTGCGGGATGTCGGGCTGCGAATGTGGTCCGGAGTATCCGTGCCAACAAGGCGAGATGGTTGGGTAGCGACCTTCGCTCCTTGTCGAGGGACGTGACCTTAAAGCAACGGCATGCGTATCAGTGCGCTTTTAGCCCTTGATTGCGTTGCGTCTTGCGAGGCGCTCAAAAGAGAACTGTCGAGTCGCATATGAGAATCGGGCCTGACCTTAAAGCGTGGAGGCCCGATTCTCGTTTCGCCTGCTGCTTCAACTTGCGCTGCTCCGAGAACTATATGAGCAACCCTGGTGGCCATCTCGACCGGCACAAGGTTGCGATGTGTTATGTTCACGCGTTTGTTGCGGCAGGTTTCAAAGGCTTTTGAGTGCAGAGGAGACAATCTGCTTTCCGCCTCGTTACAGCTGTTCGAGTGGGAACACGAGACGCTGGGCGACGAGAACCACCGTGAGATGCTAGCGCATTGCAGGGAAGTGAACGGTGCAAAACGTTAGCCGTGTGGTAGCGTATCGCAATTCGAGAATGGGTTTGGG
>CACXZL010000407.1 GCA_902772085.1 uncultured Coriobacteriaceae bacterium
CTCGACGAGGGCGACGCAGAGCATGCAGCGCGCCACCTGCCACGCGACCGTGCCCTCGGGCAGCGCGAGGCCCAGGAGGCATCGCGCGAGCGTGCCGATCGCCCCCGCCGCGACTGCGGAGGCAGCGCCGCACGTCATGACGCGCGCGACCTGCCGGACATGGCCGCGGATGGTCCCGACGCGCCGCAGCCACAGTAGCTGCAGCGCGGTGGGTGCGAGGACGATGCCCAGCTGGAGGGCGCTCACGAGGACGCCGCCCCCAATGCGGGGCAGCCGACGTCATGGCACTCGTCGCCGTGCCACTCGGTTATAGCGCGGCCGGGCACCACCTCCCAGCTGTCCGTGATGGCGTAAGGCTCGTAGTCGTGGCCGTCGTAGACGCGCGGCTGGATGTCCACGCTGACGCCGTCGGAGCCGTCAACGGCGACAAACAGCGAGAGCACGCTGGCGTAGTCGTGGGCGAGCCTCGAGGCCCACATGACCGCCTCGGTGCGCGTGGCGAAGGCCGCGTGCGTGGCAAACGAGTCCCACTCGCGCTGCTCGCCCTCGTCGAAGGTCGTGGTCTGGCAGACCCAGACCACGCCGTGGTGCCCGTTGGCGAGGTTGACGCGCATCATCGCACCTCCTCGACGCTGTCCGCGCACGTCTCGAAGAACTCCGACGTGAACGCGTAGAGCGGGTAAGCGCAGAAGCCGCTGGGGCGGGTCATGCCCGTGTAGGCGGCGAGGCCGTTCTCGATGAGGAAGTCGGCCACGGCCGACATGTTGTTGGTGTCTACGTAGGCGAAGCTCGCGTTCTGGTTGGCCGCGTCGCAGAGGTTGGTGGTGATGGTGGCGTAGGGTTCCCAGCAGCCGTCCTCGTCCCTGCAGAGCATCTGCACGGCGAGGGAGCCGTCGGCGTATGCGCGCCTGAGCAGGACGACATCCATCTCGTCGCCCCACTGGTCGGCGTACTTGAAGGTCTTGGGTTTCCGCATTTGGTACCTCCTCGGGTTGTGTGCCTCGCACTCCTCGGTGCGCGTCATGCAACCCTTGGATGCCAAGGGGTCTCCCGCCCCCGTGGTAGGCGCGGGGCAGAGGAGCTGCCACGACAAGCTGCATCCAATGCCGCAAGGGATTTGTGCCTGCTTTCGTGCGGCCCTTGAGCCGCGCCGTGCGGCGGCGCTTGCCTTCTTTGACGGGAGCGGGCGGTTTGAGGGAGTAATCGCTTACTGAGATTTCGAGCTTTGTCCACCATCTCGCGGGCGGTGTCCTGAATAAAGTGAGGACCAGTTGGAGGTCCACCGCTCCCGACCTGGTTCAGTTCGAGGCTCACGGGCCCCGCACCTGGGTTCGGTACCGGACATCGCTGTTGGATTCCCCTCGGGGCAAACTGCCGTTCTCGGAGAGCTCCTAGTAGACGGTGGAGCAGGTGTACGCGTATGGCGCAGCTGATGTAGATGTGGTGGATGGCGTTGCAGACGTTGAACGCCTTCGGCCTCCCCATATCGAACACCTTCTGCAGGTCCCTCGGGCCGGTCCACTCGGACTTGTCGGCCAGGGGGAGTGTTGTCCCTGAGCCTGAGTCCCTTGGACGGTGGGGTAGGTGTCGGGGCATGGCGTGGCCGTGAGGCGGTGATTTACAAATGTGCACTCAATGGCTTGCGCTCGATTAAGGCTGTTATGAAATCACGGAGACGGTCATGTTGACCAGTCAAAAAAGACATGCACGAAGGAGAGCTTCTTGTCTTGTGTATGCGGACGACCTCTGGAGCGCGTGTGGGTTTGGTCGCCTCAGGCCTCATCATGGTTCGCAAATGGGAGGACCAGAGAAAACCCCGCCTTGCGAAAACACGAACACATATGTTCGTTACCAAAAAGTCTTGATTATCGATACAATTTGTATCGATAATCAAGACTAAATGTGATAGAGTTCATACAAATCCGTTTGAAAGGGTTCAAGAATGAACGAAACAATCGTCGCTGAAGAGGCGCATGAGGGTGTCGATAGGTCTGTTGACGATGAGGCTTCGGAGTTTTATCGCCTAGTCGGAGACAGCAACGAAGGCCCGACGATACGCCTGCAGAGAGTTACCATAAATAACTACAAAGGTGTGAAGCACGGCTCTATCGCGTTGAACGCGGGCACTGGGAAGCCCTTCGGCCCCGCCGGCGAAGATGCGGACATTCTTGGGCTCTACGGCCCCAATGGCTCGGGAAAGACGACCTTCATCGAGGCCCTAAGCATCTTCAGGCGCCTGGCAAGTGGTTCCCGTCTGGTTGGCGACTATTCCATGCACATCGAACAGGGCGCCGATTGCTCCGAATTCGAATACATCTTCGACTACCAGGACGTGAATGATGACCATCTGACCATCGTCTATGGCTTCAAGATCAGGGCTGTCGCTGAGGATGAGGACGAGTGGGCCGACGACGCGACACCCAGCCCCGAAGACATGCGTGGCATTACCGGCGGTCTGCGCACGGTAGTTTTCGACGAAATCGTCCGCGCAAGTGGCAGGCTGGATGGCAAGCCCCTGGGCAAGAAGGGCATCATGCAGGACGTCATCGACTCATCTGAGTCAGCCAGCACCTTCGTCCCGGACGTGAAGCGCGACGAGATCGTTGGGGAATCGCCGGAAGCCATAGCCGCCCTGATGAAGAACAAGCCTCCTCAGGATGAACCTTCTCCTGCCCCTTCGGACCAGGAAGGGCGTGATTCCCCTGAACATTCGGGAGGACACCGAGGTCCCGGAGGCAGGGTTCGAAGCTCTTTGCGAAGTGTTCGAGTCGAACAACGTCGTGCTCAATGCCCTTGTGCCTGGTCTGTCCATGGAGCTCGTAGTGACCTCAAGCACTGTCATGAAAGACGGGCGTCCCGGGAAGAAGGTCCATGTCATGGTAAGGAGGGGCGATGTCGTCCTCCCCTTCAGGCACGAGTCGGACGGCATAAAGCGCCTCATCTCCATGGTTGCTACCCTCTGCGCTGCCTTCAATGAAAAGTCCTTCACGATTGCCATTGACGAGCTCGACTCAGGCATATTCGAGTACCTGCTGGGCGAGCTCCTACAAGCTTTTCAGGACGGCGGCGTTGGCCAGCTCATCTTCACCTCGCATAATCTCAGGCCACTGGAGGTCATCGACAAGAAGTTCCTCTGCTTCACTACAACCAATCCCGAGGAGCGCTACATCAAGCTCAAGGGCATCAAGAGGAACAACAACCTGCGCAATACGTATTTCCGTGAGCTCATCTTGAACGACCAAGACGAGCGGCTCTACGAGAGCGTCCAGCGCAACCGCATCATCTCCGCATTCTATGACGTGAGCCCGGAGCAGGATTATGAGTAGGGGCAGGGGGAGTCGGGGCGAGCGCCGCGATGGCTCCAGCCGTGGCGACCAGAGGAGAAGGGAGCAGCGCCTCGCCGCCTCTAGCCGGGAGCCCAGCATCGTGTTCGTAGTCGTCGAAGGCTTCACGGACGAGCAGACGCTGTTCAATCCCCTGGAGCACTACTTCAAGCAGGCCTACCCTGACCCTGGCCTGCAGGTCGTCTTCTGCAGGATGAAGGAGAACAAGAAGGACAACACTGGTCGCAAGAACGGGGACATAACCTCGCGCGCAGGCGTCACCAAGGGCAACATAGTTGACAAGCTCTACCAATGGGCGCTGAGGCCGAACATGCCCACAGGCTTCACCATACGTGACGCAATCAGGATAGTGCAGATCGCTGACCTCGACGGCGCCTACATCCCAGATGAGCGTGTCAGCCAGTCACCGGTCGCGTGCGACAAGCCAACCTACCACGAAGACTGCATCATCGCTCCCGATGAGGGACGTCTGCGGCAGAGGAACGCGCGCAAGAAAGAGAACCTCAACTTCCTCGCGGGACAGGATACGGTCTGCTACGACGGCAGGGACATCGACTACTCGATCTACTACTTCTCATGCAATCTGGACCACTTCGTCCACGGGCGCACAAGAAGCAGGGCATCAACATCTTTAGGGGGGTTGAGGGACTGGCTCGCTTCAACCAGATGGTCTTGAATGATAGCGCAGCCCTTATTAACAGGGGTTACAGGGCCTCATGGGAGTTTGCCCGCAGGGAAAATCACTCTCTAGAAAAGGGAACGAACCTGGGGATTCTGATTGAGGAGCTCGCTGAAATCGCAGAGCAAACTTAACGATAGAGAAGTGATTGTATGCGGGCAGCTACTTGTCTGCAGGCAGTGTTACCCGAAAGACCTCAGTCTCGCCGATGCTACCGGTGATTGCCAGCAGCGATCCCCCGGTGCCTTCCATGTTCCTACAAGACTGTGGGTAAGAATGCTCTTGAACATCTGTCTCGATTGAACGAAGGAGCTCTCCATGAGTGCTGATGCTATCCTAAAGGCTATTGAGCGCCTCGGCAGTAGGGGAAAGACAGGTTTCCTCGACGGTGCCACCAAAGAGCAAATCGAAGAGTTCGAGTCCTCGAAAGGGGTTGAACTGCCGAGCCAGTACAAGCATTGGCTGCTCGCCTCTGATGGTGGAGAGCTCTATCTTCCGGCTGGCGCGCAGCTGTACGGCGTCGCTCACAAGCCGCTAATCAATCCATCTGACGACGATAGGCCTGATGACACTTATGTCGTCATTGGCGCCTTGTCGAACGGCGATCCAATTCTATGCGAGAGAGCAACGGAGCGTATCTCGATCTACAACCTGCACGCAGGGCGAATCGAGGACGACGAGAGCTACCCGGACTTCCTCTCGTTCCTTAAAGACCTCGAGAGCATTCTTGGCATAGAGGACTAGCAAGATGTCAAGAAGAACAGCAGAGGCCAGCAAGGCCATC
>CACXZL010000408.1 GCA_902772085.1 uncultured Coriobacteriaceae bacterium
GTGAGCGTCGAGGGACTCTCCTGTAAGGGGACAGTCGGAAACCGTCATGATCGCAAGGGCGCGCTTGCCTAGCTTTGCCGCATTGAAATACAGGCCGGCAGCCTCCATTTCAAGACCGAGAACGCCCATGTCTTTGAGGGCGTCCCAATTCGCTGGATCGCCATAAAACACGTCTGTCGACATAACGTTTCCCACCTGATACCTGATCCCATATCGTTCACAGGACTCCACGGCGCTACGAAGCAAGCCGAAATCGGCTATGGGAGCAAAGGTTCCCGGAAAGCCGAACTGTGAGAGATAGGCTGAGTTGGTACAAGCCCCCTGGGCAAGGACTATGTCTCGCAGCGCCAGTTCGGAAGACAGGGCCCCCGTGCTGCCAATACGTATAATCGTATCCACGTCGTAGTGCGTATAGAGCTCCCAAGAGTAGATGGCGATGGACGGTATGCCCATGCCGCTGCCCATGGCAGACACGGGAACTCCTTTGTAGGTGCCCGTAAATCCCAGCATGTTGCGGACATCGGAAAACTGATTAACGTCGTCAAAGAAGTGCTCGGCGACGTATTGCGCTCGCAGAGGGTCTCCCGGCATGAGGACAACCTTTGCAATGTCGCCTTTGTTGGCGGCGTTGTGCGGTGTTGGCATGTTTTTCCCTTCTCTCTTCGCCACTGCATGCGTATGCATGAATGATCTCGTCTTCTTGTCGCCATCTGTCTTAAGCCGGGTTTTAACCCGCGAGCCAAGCCAGAAGGTCTTCCCGTTCATTTGGCACCTCGCCCGACATCACCACTTGCAGAAGGACGTCGAGTTGCATTCCCACAGCAGGCCCTGGTGCCAGACCGCACACATTCATCACGTCAGCACCGCTCACGGCAAGGTCACGGACACCGAATACCGGACCAAGCGCAATCTCCTCGCGCAGTAACGCGGTGTACTTGTCGAGTTCCACGGCAAAGCTTGCCGACGACGTGCGCTTTGAGACGGCGTCGGCACGTCTGAGGTCAAAGAGCGAGAAGGCCAAAGGCACCTCACGGCCAGGACACGTATGCGAGATGCGCACCAAGAGCCTGCGCAATGCGCGCTTTGTGAGCGGCATGCGCTCGTCGTGGAGGCGAATAAGCTCGCAAGCAGGCACTGCAACGTCAGATGGGATAGCCATACGTCTCATCATACGACGTGCGATGCGTGCCCCCTCACGGGGATGGTTGAAGAAATGACCGTGTCCGGCGACGTCCTCGCTGTAGGTGGCGGGCTTCGCCACGTCGTGCAGCAGCGCCGCCCAGCGAAGCTCAGCCGGCGACTGGCCCGCGGTGAAAGCCTCGACGGCATTGCATACGTGGGCGATGTGCTCGTATACGTCATACACGTGGTAGACGCTCTTCTGGTCAAACCCGCGTGCATCGGCCAGCTCAGGGAGCGCCGCGCACATGGCATCTGGCTGCTCAAGCAGCGCTCGCCCAGCCTTGCCAGCGCGTACGATGGCATCGAGCTCTTGTCCGATGCGCTCGGAGGCGACCTGGCTCAGCACATCTACACGCGAAGCAATCGCCCCTTGGGTCGCGGGCTCTACGTCAAACCCAAGTAGCACCGAAAAGCGCACCGCGCGCAACACCCTCAAGGCATCCTCGTCAAAACGACACAATGGGTCGCCAACCGCGCGAATGATACGAGCAGACAAGTCCTCACGACCGCCAAACGGATCGCACAGTCCCCTCTCGGGATGCCACGCCATGGCATTTACCGTGAAGTCACGACGCGCAAGGTCCTCCCGCACGTCGTCAACGAAACGCACCTCATCCGGATGACGATGGTCGCTGTAGGCGCCCTCCACTCGGTACGTCGTCACCTCCACGGGCATGCCGTCGCACACGGCCGTGACCGTGCCGTGAGCGATGCCCGTCTCATGCACGGTCATGCCAGCATCTCTGAGGACCGAAGCCGTCTGTTGCCATGGTGCGCTGGTCGTCACGTCCACGTCATGTCCGGTTACGCCACGCAGCGCATCCCTCACCCATCCACCAACGACCCACGCCTCGAAGCCAGCGGCCTCCAACGCGCTCAGGACTCGATACGCATACGCAGGCAGGACATCAGGCAAAGGTATGTGATGCATCTGGCTCATCTTCTACATCTCCGCAAAGACTGGCTCGCCCACGACGCATAGATCCTCGCCGTTTGCAAGCTCGCGCATGGCGTCCACATAGCGCTTTTCCTCGCCCGCCCGAAAAACCGCCGTCAGTTGCACATCCTCGGCAAATACCGTGTCCTTGACCTTCCCGCCGCAATCGGAAACCAAGCGCTCCACCCGGCCATAGGCCGCATACGGTATGACGCACGTCACACGCGTCACGAGCGTCTTTTGCACGAGCGCCCCCTCGCCCTCTGCCACGGCAAGTGCTTCTTGGGTCGCCGAGGCATAGGCACGCTTGAGACCGCCAGGGCCGAGCAGCGTACCCCCGAAGTAACGCGTCACCACACAGCATACGTCTGCCAGACCGGCAGAGCGGAGCACTTCCAACGTAGGCGTGCCACCCGTATGCGATGGCTCGCCATCATCCGAACAACGCTCGCGACCATCAGAGAGAATCCACGCAGGAACGTTGTGTCGCGCATCGCGATGACGCACGCGCACCTTCTCGAT
>CACXZL010000409.1 GCA_902772085.1 uncultured Coriobacteriaceae bacterium
GCGATAACGAGAAGCTGATCCGGGCGATGGAAACAATAACGGAGACAGAGTGATGAAGACCAGATGCATCATGATACAGGGGACCATGTCAGACGCGGGAAAGAGCGTTGTCTGCGCGGCCCTTTGCAGGATTTTCAAACAGGACGGATACAAACTGTATGCAAACATCCTTGTCGTCAATCGAATAAAGAAGCATTACAAGTTCTCATACTCCCGTCCCTACGAAGGGACCGTGAAGCAGGTCCGCATCAAGCGTTCCCCTCTCGGGGAGTATTACCTGTATGTCGTCACGGATGCCGTGTCGGGACCATACCGCCGAAAGACACTCGAAGGTGCATCGGTAGGGATGGACTTCGGCATGAAGACATACCTTACCATGAGTGACGGTAACAAGATTGACAACCCGGAGTTCCTGAAACGGAGCCTTGGCGAACTACGCCAACGCTACGACACGCGCTTCGCCGCGCACGTCGTACCCTGCGACATCGACTACCAACTGAGCGAGCCCGTGGACCCGGGCCTTTTGGGGATCGACTACGTGGAGGCGTACCTTGCGCGACTCCTCGTCGAGGCGCGCTGGATCGCGCGGTTCGACGTCGAGGGCTGCATCGCCGTCCTCGAGCGCGCGTGTCCCGACTACCGGGGCATGCACGTGAATCTCTGCGACTTGCTGCTGCCGCACGAGGACGAGCTGTTATTATCGTCGGTCCGCAACGGTTGGTAGTTGCTTGAAGGCAGCGTGGGGCCTCGTGAAGCGAAGCTCGTTGTATCGGACGCCGAAATCGCGAGCGCTCCACCGGATCGGTCCAACAATTACGCACGTCGCAATACGGCATGCGTAATTGGGCGTCTTCGGCACGTTGCCAACTGGCCTTTCTCCAAAAACTACGCACGATGAGAGTCGTCGTGCGCAGTACGCCTTCACCACGCGGCAGCCACCGTGACGGATCCGCCCGCGGACGCCTCTATCCTCGCGATCGCACCAGCGCCCAGTTTGCCGTTTCGACCCACACTCGGCATGCCCAACGCCGAGATGGAGGCCAACATGTTCGAGCCGGGTCTCATGGCGGCCGACCACGAACCCCAAGGATTTGCGACCATCGACGAGCTCTTCGCCAACCTTGATGCCTGGCCATGCGCGTTACACGCCAGATATCCAGTCAAGAGGGGCTGCGAAGCGGCCGTAAGGCACGGATGGTATTGTTGCCCCGTCAGCAAGGCTTTGGAATTTGGGCTTTTCTGCCTACAGAACGGCGACGATCTGGTCGAGGCTGTCGAAATCGACAAAGCTCACCTGCTTGCCGTAGGTCTCCAGCATGGCGCGAACCTCGGCGTTCTTCTTCTCCTCAGGAAGGTTCTTCGCCTTGTTGCGCAGCAGCCTCATCATCGTCTTGTGCCTGAAGCCGAGCTTCGAATAGTCGATCCCGCCCCTCAGATGGAAGATCTGCGCAGCCTCGAACACTTCCCCAGAGAGCTGCCGCCTCATGCTTTCCTCGATGTTTGCAATGTTCTCGGGGTCAGTCGGGTCCGCAAGGCCAACCGTCGCGATAGCGATTGTCTTGCCCTCGCAGCTCGCAAGACTCGCGAAGGTCTTCTTCATTCCCCGCACGCCCCCCGCGTACAGCGCGCCGATATAGGCGATAATACCGTATTTATTGATGTCTCCAACAGAGTCGTATTGGCGTACCTCGATGCCCGTTCTTCTCGCCAGCTCCTCGGCATATTGCTTGGCCGTTCCATAGTGCGAACCGTAGATAACGACACTCGTCATGCTTCCTCCTTACAAGTCTCAGGCATTATCCAAGCACACATTCTAGAGCACGTGCGGGGGTGGCTTTATGCCGCGAACAAAATCCGAGGCAGGGCGTACGGGCTCGTGATGATCCTGACGATGACGTTTCTGATGGAGGTATAGGCTTTTGTGGCAGGTAGGCGAGCCCTTCGGATTGCCGCCGTGTCTGCTGCGGCGGTCCTACGAGACGGCCCAGAAGGTTTCACGAGGGCAACAAGGGCCTATGAGGAGGAGGGTCTTGTCTGGAGCGGCAAGCGACCCTCCTGGCCCTTGTGCCACGCTGGTTAGAAGTTGAACTCAGCCTCCCAGTTGAAGCCCTCACTCTCCTCGTAGGACCTCGGCCAATGGCTGCACCAATCCGGCGTGGTCGGGCTCTCTATGCGGTCGATGCTCCTCCTCGGCCTCTCTCAGTTCTTCAGCCCCGTCGGCACGGTTCCGGTACGAATCGTGCGGCAACGCTACAGCGAGAGCTGCAGGAAATTGGCGTTGCATGCGAAGCCGACAGACTGGTAGAGGGGCACGCCCACGTCTGAGGCCGTAATCTGCGCCACACCGCATCCCTGGACCCTTGCCTCCTCCAGGCAGCGGAGGAGCAGGTCGCGCGCGATGCCCTGGCGGCGCCATGCGGGGTCGGTGTACATGCCAGACACGAGGCCGATCCTCCCCGTCGGGCATCCATACCAGGGCGGCTTCTCAACGATGGAGACGCCGCTGGTGGCCACCATCCGCCCTCCTGCGAAGGCGACCCACGAGACGAAGGAGCCATCCGACAGGTGACGGGCGTAGTGATCGCTCAGCGCCGAGCGCAGGTCAACGCTCTGCCGGCCACCTACCTCGAGCAGCTGGG
>CACXZL010000410.1 GCA_902772085.1 uncultured Coriobacteriaceae bacterium
CTGAGATGCCTTGGGTGATGGTCACCAGCAACATCATGAACTTCCGCTTGATCAACACGCTCTTTGGGGTGTTCAAGGGCAACGAAGTGCTGGTGAGGACGGCCTTCATGCTTCGGGAGATCTCGGAGACGGCGAGAGGACTCTGTGGGCGTTTGGGCGGAGACCAGTTTGCGATGCTCATTCCACGATCGAAGTACGAAGAGCGTACACTGGAAGAGATGGCCAGACGGTTGGCGGAGGACTACAGCAGCGGTATGTTTACCTTCTGTATCCACTTTGGCGTCTTCATGATCGACGATGCTGGGATTCCCATATCCGTCATGTGCGGACGGTCAAATACGGCACTGCATACGATTCGCGAGGACATGACACGAACGGTCGCGTACTTTGACGACAGCCTGTTGCAAAAGACGCTCCTTGAGCAAAAAGTGCTGGGTGGGTTTGACGAGGCCTTACGGGACGAGCAGTTCAAGATGTACCTGCAGCCGCAGGTGCGAAAAGACGGGAGTGTCTTTGGTGCAGAGGCACTGGTGAGGTGGGTTAGGCCAGACGGAAGCGTCATAATGCCGGGTGACTTCATCGAGACGCTGGAGAATGCGGGGCTGATACAAAAGCTTGACCTGTACATGTGGGAGCATGCGGTCAGGCAGCTCAGCGCCTGGAAGGGAACTCCGTGTGAGGGCCTGGTGATATCCGTCAACGTGTCTGCGAAGGACTTCTACAGCATCAATGTGTATGAGGAGCTGACGAGACTTGTGGACGCATATGACATCGAACCTCGCATGCTCAGGCTGGAGATCACGGAGACGGCGCTTCTCGCTGAGCCCGAGGAGAGCATCGCAGTCGTGTCGAAGCTTCGCAAGAGAGGCTTTGTCGTTGAGATCGACGACTTTGGAAGCGGCTACTCTTCGTTGAGCATGCTGAAAAACATTCAGGCGGACGTGCTGAAGATCGACATGGGCTTCCTACGCGAGATAACCGACCGAGAGCGTAGCCGCGTTATCCTGCGATTCGTGATCGATTTGGCTGGATCGTTGGGTATGGACGTGATCACAGAGGGCGTTGAGACGCAGCAGCAGCTGGAGGCTCTTGTTGCCATGGGTTGTAGGTCATTCCAAGGTTACTATTTCTCCCGGCCTGTACCGTTGGAGGACTTCGAGTCGATGGCTACGGGGGACGCCTAAATACTTAGCTAAGCGTTACACACGTTTAGACGCCTTGGCCTTGAGTGCGCTAAGATTTTATTAATGCACTTGAAAGTTCAATGATGATAAAATTAAACAATTCTATGTCGATTTTTCTTCGGCGTATTGGACCGATTGGCCGCGGGCGTTGTAAGGAGGAGTTGCGCATTCAGAAAGGCGGGAAATCCGGCTTCTCAGGGCGCACAAATCATCATGGCGTCAGAAAAAATCAGGGCAAGACTTGTTCGACTGCATAACGCAAACAAACGCAAGCGCGTTCGTTGGGCTATCACAGGCGTGCTTGTCGTCGTGGTGGCCGTAGCCACTACCTTGGCTATGATGCGGCCCATGATTGCCCAGAAGAAGGTTGCCCATTGCGGCAAGCTTGAGCACGTACATACCAAGGATTGTCTCTCCGAGGTGGGAGGCTGCCAGTTGGAAGAGCATGTCCACACCCTCTCCTGCTTCTCGGACGCGACAGCCGATCTGGAGACCAAAGATCAGTGGGAAGCGACGCTGCCGTCTGCGTCCCAGGGCGAGGCGTTGCTGTCCCGCGTGGTGGCGATTGCACGCTCACAGCTCGGCTATCGTGAAAGCTCGAAGAACTACCTCGTGCGCGACGGCGAGCCGCACGGGCGCAATCGCTATGCCACTTGGGCGGGCAGTCCCTACGCGGACTGGAACGCTGCCTTTGCCTGCTTCTGCCTAGGGTACGCCGGGGTGGGGGAGGATGCTTTTCCCCGTGCGACCAACGCCATGGGTTGGGAGACCTCGCTGAGGTCGGCCGGCATGCTCGTGGAGGCGGGCGATCCAGCCTTTGCTCCGGCGCCTGGCGACCTCGCGTTTGTACGCGTGGGTGACGAGCACGTGGCAGGCGTGGTCTCCGCCGTCGACTCCCAGACGGGCGAGGTGCGCGTGGTGGCAGGAGATGTGGACGATGCCGTACGCGAGCTGAAGGTTCTGCCTGCCGAGGGTGGCACGCTCGCTGCCGCGACGCGTTCGGCGGCAGGAACGGTGGGCGTGCAGGGTACATCCAGCACCGAGGACGCCTCCACACAAGATAGCGCAAACAAGAACGGCGAGGACGCAAAGTCAAACGATGATGCCACATCCAACAAAGACGCCAAGACTGCGGCATCCCTGCAGGACGGCGATGACCTCGGGAGGGGCTCGAGCCTCTTGGTGGACGACACGGTGGCGAGCTTGAAGAAGTCCGGTACTGGTGCGAGCGAGGCTTCCGGCGTGGCGGGTGCAAAGTCTGCTGCGGTTGCGGGCGGTGCCGATGATGCGAGTTCGAGTTCCAGCACCACGAGCGCGAGTTCTAGCGATACGAGCTCCAGCACCGTGAGCATTGCCAGCTCTCTGAGCGCCCAGTCCGTTCCGGCCGTGCAGAGCCAGGATCCCGTGATCGTGGCCTACGGCAAGATGCCAGAGAAGCTCCGCAAGGAGTACG
>CACXZL010000411.1 GCA_902772085.1 uncultured Coriobacteriaceae bacterium
GACGCCATCACGGCCTTGCGATCGTCGTCGAACTCCACGACGCCGCCCTCGGAGAGTTGCGACAAGGCCATGTCCACCATGCTCACGGCGCCCTCCACGATCTTCTTGCGCGCCGCGATGATGGCCTCCGCCTGCTGCCGACGCAGCATGGCCTGAGCGATCTCCTGCGCATATGCCAGATGCGTGAGACGCGCATCGTCCACTTCCACGCCAGCGACCTCGAGCTTGCGCGAAAGCTCCGCCTTCAACGCCTCGGAGACCTCCTCGATGTTTGTACGCAGCGTTATGGACGTCGCGTTTGAGTCGTCGTCTTCCATATGGTCATAGGCGTAGAGCGACGCCACGTGACGCAAGGCGGTCTCGGTAATCATCTCCACGTAGGACTCATAGTCGTCCACGTCAAAGAGCGCCTTCGCCGTGTCTGCCACATGCCACACGATAACGGTCGCGATCTCGATGGGGTTGCCCATCTTGTCGTTTACCTTGATGCGGTCGCCGGTATAGGTACGGGCGCGCACCGAGATCTTCGAGTCGTGCCGATGCGAGGCCGCCCCAGCAGACTCGGCAGACGCCGCCGCACTGCTCGTACGCCCGAGGCTCTTTGCATAGAACGGATTTGCCCACCAGAACCCATCCTCGCGTATGGTGCCCACATACTTGCCAAAGAGCACGCACACGCGGGCCTGCCCAGGCTGCAAGGTGAAGAACCCCCGCCGCACGATGGAAACCACGATGAGCAGCACGAAGCCGAGCAGCCACTTCGGCAGCGGAGACGAATGGCGCACATACAGATCGTCCCACATTATCAACTCGATGAACGGCATCACGAGCAACAAAACCACTCCGACATAGCCCGCTATCACCACAAAAAGCATGAGCCAACCGCTCATGGCATGTGCCCTCTTCTCTTGACTCATCGTCCTGCCTTTCTCTATGTACTCCCCGTATGAGGTCTTCTTGAGTTCAATATGATATCACTTTGGTTTCTTCTTTGCAATCAGCGAACTCCGCACCGTCGTCACCACACCGCGGAGCTCGGCGCGAGTCCTCAGCCGTCGCGCTTTTTGCAAGCCCACTGCCTCCTCTATACAATCTGTCACGCGGGTACGGTAATTGAAGAGGTAGTAGTTGCGCTGCAGGAAAGTCCCCTCCATACGTAGGAGGGCATCGGCGGTATTTGCCGCGTTGTATTGCCAGCCCATTTTCCAACGCAGCATGCGCAATGCAAAGAACGCCACGTAGCAAATGGAAAAATGCGCTGAAATGTGGTCAAGTGCTGCCGTGGGGTAAGGCGTAGAAGAAAAATCAGCCTCAAGGGGCTGAAACGGCTCGGCCTGCCGCCAGAGTTCGCGATAGAGCTGGACCACATCCCCCGCATCCATGCCCACCTCGCTTGTCACCAGGGCAGCATGAGTGTAGCTCGTCGCATAGCCGCCACCCCGCAGCATGATCTCCTGCACGGGCAAGGCCACGTCATCGGCAAGAACCCTCGTCGTCCGACGGCGCTTCATGTATACGTCCCCACCCATCGGCACATAACCGTCCGATTCGTTTGCCCACTCGGCCAGATCGGGGTTGTTCATCATCCCACGCTCATAGAACGCAAATCCATCCCCCGTCTTCGTGACCTCCGCAATGGAAGGATTCAAATCTCGCAATCCACCAGCCACCACAACGGCACGCCCTGCCTGCAGCCGACCCTTGAGACCTTCTAGCATCTCGCGAAAGCACTTAGGCCCGAGCCTCCCATTCACGACGTGATACCCCAAGGGCATCCCGCCCTTGTCGAGCGCCACGGCAATGCTTGCCCGCAGCGCACCGCCATCCACGGGAAAGGCGTAACTGCCGCATATCAAATAGATGCAGGACGTATCGGGCTCACCCGCAATGCGCCGCCAGCTCTCTTGAGCGCAGAAATCGATGTCTGCGCATGACCTCGATATGGAACCCAAGGCCTCGTAAGCATCGGAAAAGGAAAAGTCGCAGTCTCGGGGAAACGACGCGCGAGCGGTCCACGATTCGCGCTTGCTCGTCGCGTGCATCATACGTTCCACAGCCAGCATCTCGTACACGCGGCCGACGTACGTGGGCACGTCGCCATGCGCCGCGCGGACATGAAAGAAGTCTTTGACTCCCAGCGCATCCAGGCATCCAAGCGCAATGGATGCTCCAAGGCGCACGGGCGGCAGCGCCTGCGCTCCTATCGTGTCCTTGGCTCCAAACGAGAACTCTATGGGCGTCTCTCCCCCCACCGCCTCAGCATTGAGCTGCGCGACATACGTCTTGAAGTGCGCGATGGGGTCCGCATATCGGTCGGCATAAGCATCGGCGTACCCTATGGTCTCTACCGTACGGGTCTTTACCTTGCCGTCCTGTCGATAGCTTTGTACCACGAGCAAGTACTCTCTACCGCCGCGTCGCAGAATCTTGAGATGCATGGCATTCCCCCTCAGATCATCAAAGATGCCTCGATTGTGTTGAGTTCCCTACAGTTCCCTACTATTTTTCTCTTTCAGCGATTCATAACGCACGAGCCGCTATAATGCGCGAGGACAAGGGGGGTATATGAGAGACACGCTTCGCATAGGGTTCATAGGGGCAGGAAAAGTGGGATTCTCGCTCGGCAA
>CACXZL010000412.1 GCA_902772085.1 uncultured Coriobacteriaceae bacterium
CCTTCAGCCACATGAGGATCTGGAGCCGCGTGGGGTTCGATAGCGCCTTGAATGTCTCGGTCATGTCCATGGGCACATCATATCGTAATACCGCGATATATCAATACATTCTTCGCACCTGCCCCTTCTGGGTGGGCCGAGCTTGTGACGCCATAGGACGATGCCTCCCGAGGACGAACAACTAGATCTCGGGAGGCAGTTCTTTATGGAGTCAATCATCGCGGCGTACGTCGTGGAGCGATGACCGCCTCCTTACAACTAGAAAAGCAAGACGCTGTCTGACCCCGTGCGAATTCGCAGCCAGTGTTTTCAGATCGCCTCAAGCTCCCGATACAGCAGGTCACCCTCGCCGACGAGGACATCCCACCACCACTCGGGAGACTCGACGCCCGATTGGCAGAGCATGTCGAGGAGCTTGCTTCTGGCATCGGCGGGCAGCTGCTCGAAGTCAGCGCGCATGGCGTCGAGCACGGCCTTGCTGGTGGAGATCATGTCGTTGCAGATCTCCTTCTTCTCCTCGAGCGAGTAGCTCTCGGGCGAGCAACGCGACGTTGACGTCCTTGTGAGGTTGACGCACGCGCGCGAGAGCCGCGAAGCGGCTCCGCGTGTGAGTAGCAGCAGAGGTCGGCCTTGAAGTAGGCCATGTCCTCGGACTGCTGCAGGGCAGTCCAATCGGTGTTCGTGGCTGACATAGCTACCTTCCTTCCTCGGCACCCGAGCTGGGCGTTTGCCTAGCGGGTGCCGTGACTTAGCCGTGACTCTGGCCGAAACACATGTGTCGCATCGTGTCTTGCATAGGTACCAGCGTCATCGAAAAGAGCTGGTAGAAGGTACTTTTGTCGTTTTCTGTCATGCACTGTCGGGTCGTCTTTACGCACTCATAACCCGGAGGTCGTTGGTCCAAATCCTGTTCCATGCCTCGCGCGGAGCGCTCGGCGTTCTCGCTCAAATCGTGCCGCTGGCACGATTTGCCGGCTACGCCGTCGCTCGAACCCCCGCGACCAAATCCTCACAGGCCCTTCGGGGCCTGTTTTCGTATACCCCCTTCTAGTCTCCGCCGTAGCTTTGCTGTGACCTTGGGCAGGTTCTCGTGAGGGAGCAACCCCTGATTCTTCTTGGGTCTGAGCAGCATTTTCCTGCGGGCCTTTCGGTCCGTCCTCCTCTTGCTTGCTGTTTGAACAGATTGACGAATGCTTCGCAGTTGAATCCTTGGCGTAGAGTAATAATTTGATAAGCGCGCTGCAAGGGCAGCGTATGCAAGCAAGGAAGGGGGATGCAAGATGAGCGAGACAGATGATGCAAAAAAGCGAATAGAAGCTCTGTATGGCGAGAACCACAAGATTACGGATGGTAATTACGACAAGTCGTGCGCGGTGAAGTGCGTCAACGGCACCTTCGTGGGCAAGAGGGCAGACGGGGTCATCGCCTTCAAGGGAATCCCCTTCGTTGGCAAACAGCCTTCAGGCGAGCTTCGCTGGAAGGCGCCGGTGGACGTCGTGCCTGACGACGGCGTGTATGAGGCGTACTACTTTGGGAAGGTCCCCCGCCAAGCGGCCAGCCCCGGTCAGATGGGGTCCCTCTACCCCCAAAGCGAGGATTGCCTGCACCTGAACGTGTGGAAGGCCGATGACGCCAGCACCGAGAAAAAGCCGGTCATGGTGTGGATCCATGGCGGCGCCTACGAGCTCGGCAGCACGGCAGAGCCGCGCGAGGAGGGCACCAACTTCGTACACGAGAACCCCGATGTCATCCTTATCTCCATTGAGTACCGGCTCAACGCCTTTGGCTTCCTACGCCTGTCGCACCTGCCCGACGGGGCGGACTACCCCGACGCGCAGAACCTTGGCCTCATGGACCAAATAGCAGCACTGAAATGGATTCATGAGAACATCGAGGCATTTGGCGGCGATCCCGGCAACGTGACCATCTTCGGCCAGTCTGCCGGCGGCGGATCTGTGTCTCTGCTACCCCTGGTGGAGGGCTCTCACAAGTACTTCCAGAAAGTCATCGCTCAGAGCGGATCGCCCGCGTTAACCAGGTCCACGGAACAGTCCATCGAATGCGCGAACAAAATCATGAAGGAGCTCGGCTGCACGACTGTGGCCGACCTCATGAAGATCGACCCCGGCAAGATCGTGGAGACGGCGGCGAACGTAGTCGCGATGCCCCTGACGACGCCCGAGCGCGACGGCAAGTTCCTGCCCAAGGAGCCATACGCTGCTTACGAGAACGGCGCCGTGAAGGACATTGTCGTCATGCAAGGCTGCACCAAGGACGAGTGCGATTACTTCGTGGGCGGAGTTGGGCCGGAGACCTTCACGCCGTGGGCCGAGCGCTGCAAGGCGGAGAAGCTCGCGCAGTTGACGGACGAGGAGAAGGCGCTCGTAGAAAGCTTCATTGCAGACGAGCAGGGCAAGGACTACGAGATTCTCAGCAACTTCCTCGACCAGTTCTGGTTCAAAGCGCCGCTCATCAGAACTGCGGAAAGCCAGGTCAAAGGCAATGGCAAGACCTACGTCTACTACTTCACGCACCGTCTGCCCGGGGACGATGCCGGGGCGTTCCACTCGTCGGAACTGTGGTATACCTTCGGGACCCTGGGCCGCTGCTGGCGTCCCATGACC
>CACXZL010000413.1 GCA_902772085.1 uncultured Coriobacteriaceae bacterium
TTGTCAACGCGGCGTTACCGCAAGCCCACCCTTCCCGCAAAGGGCTGTCTGGCGGATACATGAGGAGACACGGGCAGCGTGCAGCAAGGGGTATGCCCCAACGCCGTTAAGTTAAGATTGCAGGCATGACCGGGCGCGCCGCGCCGGCGGTCGCCTCGCCCGCGCGGGCCGGCTGGGCCCGACCAACATGTCCCCGAGCGCCCGGTCAACCCCCTTCCGTACCCGTTGCGTGCGTCAACCGAAAGCCGTGCCGCGGGTGGCCCTGCGCCGTCACCGCCCCCTCCGCTCAGTGCCGGTAGCCCGACCTTGGCGGCGACTTCGACCTCCTGCGCCTGGGATGGCCCCTGCACGGCCTCACGCTGTGCGACCGGCGCGCCGCGAAGGCCTCGACGTCGTGGGCCGCCCTCCTCACCATCGCCCGCAGCATGCGCATGAAGGCCTTGAAGGCCGTGGTGCGGTCGGTCGCCCTCTCGTGGGCGGTCCCGCGGGCGGGGTGCGGGATGCCGGAGGTGCCCAGGGAGCAGGCGTCGTAGAGCACGAGCCTGCCCCACGCCTCCTGCACGGCGCGGCCGAGGTCGCGCGTCCTGGGGTCGCGCATCCCCACGACGTGCTTGAGGTGGCAGAAGCCCACCTCCTCGCCCCACCTCATGGCGTAGAGCGCGGCGAGCCCGGCGGGGCCCAGCTCGCCGGCGGGCAGGTCGGTGACGAGGTTGAGCCAGCGGTCGCCGGAGGCGCCGTCGCCGTCCGAGGGCGGCAGCGCGACGCGCACCACGCGCAGCCGCAGCCACCGCTCGCCCTCGGGGCCGTCCCACGAGGACCGCGGCCCCATCGCGCGGTAGAGGCGCGGCTCCGACGGGCGCGTCCGGCCAGCCGCCGAGCGGGACCGCACGACGCAGCGCTCGACCGTCACGTCGAACTCGCCGGGCGGCTCGTCGCCGCGCAGCAGCGCCGACACCCACGAGTCCTTCGCCCTCAGGCAGAACGAGGCGCCGGCCGCGTCCAGGTGGTGGATCACGTTCAGCGTGCAGAAGTTGCGGTCGGCGACCCACAGGGCCCTCAGCCCCCCGCCCGGCTCCGCGCGGTCGACCAGCTCGCAGAGCGCGGCGGGCTCGTCCTCCTCGGCGCCGCCCTGGGCGACCATGTCCTCGAACGTGCGCCTGCACAGGTCGTAGGCGCAGGTCAGGTGCGCCTCCCAGTGGCTGCCGCCGCCCTTGCCGTTGCGCACGCGGCAGCTCTCGCCGCCGGTGCCGGGCAGCAGCTGCAGCTCGGTGCCGTCGGCGGCGTAGAGCCGGTAGCGGCCGCGCCAGGCGACGGGCCCGAACGACGACAGGAAGCGGCGCAGGAGGCGGGGCAGCGCGTCGTCGCGCAGCTTCTTCCACTGCTGCGTGAGCGCGGGTCCCGTGGGCGCCGAGCCGTCCCAGCCCGCGAGGTCGGCGAGCTCGGCGGCCACGGTCTCCTGGGCCCAGGTCACCAGCAGCAGGAGCAGCCGCCCCAGGCCGAGGCCCCTGACCCTCGTGAAGTCGCGCCCGGGCGAGCGCGCGCACTCCTCCGGCCGGCCGGCGAACCAGCGTATCGCGTCCAGCAGCCTCAGCGCGACGAGCTCCGAAACCCTCATCCCGCACTCCCTCCGTCCGTGGTCCGGGGCGCCTTGCGGCGCCCTTTTTCACGGCCCCGAAGGGGCCGAAAACCGGATTCCGGGCCCGGTGGACCGACAGACTGGCGGGCGGCACGATCGGACCCGCGAGCGGTTTCCCAGCTCGCGGGCCCGATCGTCCGATTCGGCTTAACTTAACGGCGTTGGGACACGCCCCCAGTGCGCTACTTGGGGAGGCGGTCAAGGCTTTCGAAGGTGATGTGGCAGTATCCGCCGGGGTTCTTCTTGAGGTAGTCCTGGTGATACTCCTCAGCGGGGTAGAAGCTGGCAAGTGGCTCAAGCTCCACTGCCAGGGGCTCGCGGTAGTGCTCCTGCTGGCGTGCAAACACCCGCGCGGCCACGCCGTGGGCATCCTCGTCCACATAGTAGACGCCCGTGCGGTACTGGGTTCCTCGGTCGTTGCCCTGTTGGTTGTGCGAGAGCGGGTCGATGATCATAAAGTACTGGTCGAGCATGGTCTCGAGGCTTACCAGACTGGGGTCGTACGTGACGTGGACCGTCTCGGCAAAACCGGTGGTGTCGGTGCAAACCTGCTGGTAGGTGGGGTTGTCGGTATGTCCATTGGCATAGCCGACCTCAGTTGCGGTGACGCCGGGAATGCGCGAGAAGTACTCCTCGACACCCCAGAAGCATCCGCCTGCAAGGTAAATCTCGCTCATGTCTGTCCTTTCGTACGCGGTATAAAAACCGCGTCGGTTGCCACCTCGCGTAACAGGTATAGTAAAACGGTCTGTCCATTATCCGTGTGTCAGCACGAATTATATATGGGGGAGTGCCCATGCCCTGCACAACGATCCTTGTTGGCAAAAACGCTAGCTACGACGGTTCGACGATCATTGCGCGCAACGACGATTCGCCAAGCGGCGAGTTCACGCCCAAACGCATGACCGTGGTACTTCCCCAAGATCAGCCCAAGCAGTATCTCAGCGTCATTTCGCATGTGCAGAT
>CACXZL010000414.1 GCA_902772085.1 uncultured Coriobacteriaceae bacterium
CTAGTATAACCCACTTAAAATAACTGTGCGAGATTGTGGTATAATGGTGCCGACCGGAAAGGGGGTCGGCATGGCTGGCGTGGCGAAGAAGATCAATCTGACGGCGGACGAGAGGGAGAGGCTGGAGGCCTTGGCCTCCAGCAGGACGGTCGCCGTCGCCGTGCACGACAGGGCCAAGATGCTGCTGCTCAAGGCATCCGGCAGGACCAACGCCGAAGTGGCGGACAAGATGGACGTCCACCCCAACACGGTCACGCTGCTGCTCCGGAAGTTCCGCGAGGGCGGCGTGGACGCGGCGCTCGCCGACGCGCCGGGGCGCGGGCGTCCGGCCGAGATAACCGAGGCCGACGAGCTCTGGGCGGTGGAGAAGGCGTGCGTTCCGCCGAGGGACTGCGGCCACGCCGCCGAGCTCTGGTACCCCGCGCTGCTCACCAGGCACATAAGGTCGGTCGCCGAGGCCGAGGGGCACCCCAGGATGGCCACCGTCTCCGAGACCAGGCTCAGGAAGATCCTGAGGGACGCCAAGGTCCAGCCCTGGAGGGTCACCTACTACTGCGAGCGCCGCGACGAGGAGTTCGACGCCAAGGCCCACGACGTGCTGGTGGTCTACAGGCAGCTGTCGCTGTGCTTCGACGAGGCCGGCGAGGTCTGGGCGGAGTGCGTCGACGCCGAGGGCAGGGCCGTCCACACCGTGTCGGTCGACGAGAAGCCCGGCATCCAGGCGATCGCGCCGACGGGCGAGGACCGCCCGCCCGCGGCCGGGGGCGACGCCAAGGGCAGGCCGGCGACGGTCCAGCGCGACCACGAGTACAGGAGGCTCGGCACGTGGTCGCTCATCGCGGGGATCGACCTCACCGAGGGCGTGGCGCACCCGCTGGTCAGGGAGTCGCACAGGAGCTCGGACTTCGTGGACTTCCTCAAGGTCCTCGACGCCCACTACCCGAGGCGCGACTCCATACGCCTGATACTCGACAACCACTCCGTGCACACCTCGGCCGAGACCCAGGCCTACCTCAACACCGTCCCGGGCAGGTTCACCTTCGTGTTCGTCCCCAAGCACGCCTCGTGGATGAACCTCATCGAGTCCTTCTTCGGCAGGATGAGCCGCCAGATGCTGCGCGGCATCCGCGTCTCCACCAAGGAGGAGCTCCGCGACAGGATCTACGCCTGGTTCGAGGAGTTCAACGAGGATCCCTCCCCCTACCGGTGGACCTGGGGCATCGACGGCATAGACATGGAGGACGAGCGCCCGGAGTCGATCGGCTACCAGGTGGTCAACGCCAAGGCGTGCAGGCCGGAGGACATGGGCAAGCCCGCACCTCCGAGGCCGAAGCGAAGTCCTCGAAAGAAGACCACAGTTAATTAGCGTAGGTTATACTAGGTGAGCGCGCTCGGTAGAACGCGGGTGGGATCGCTCTGCGGTCTTACCCACTCCTTTATCGCATGCGCGGGAAGGATGACGGGCATGCGGTCGTGGATGAAGCGAACCGAATCGCTCGGCTCCGTGGTGAGGATGGTGAAGACCGGCACTTGCATGCCGTTTCGCTGCTCGAGGCGATAGAGTCCGGCGAGCCAGGTGAGATGCGAGCGTGCTGGTCTGATGGCGTACTTGTCGCCGGTGCGCTTCTTGCTGGTGGTGGGGTCGATGGGGTGCTCCCATTCAAAATACCAAGATGCGGGTACGGCGCAGCGCCTTTGGTGCCAGCTGTCGCGGAAAGTCGGTTTGGCGGCGGCTGTCTCCACGCGGGCGTTGAAGAGCGTGCCCGTGCGGTGGGGGAGGCTGAAGCCCCAGACCATGGGGAAGGTTCGCTGGGCTCCGATCTTGTTTGTCGCGACGACCGGTGCAACGTTGGTGGGTCGTACCTCGCCCTTGGTCACGAGCATGTGGTTGGTCGTCTCAGCGATTCGCTCGGCGAGAGGGGAGTCGCCTGCCTCCTCTATGAATGGAAGCATCTCTTCGTCTGGCTCTATATAGTATCTGCCGCACATGGCGCATCCCTTTCATGTCGCGCTGTTCATGTCTCACTATGATACAGGACTGCTTGGAAGAAGCGCGCCTGTGATGCCGTGGCGCCGTGAGTTCGCATTCGGCCGTGCGATACGGAGCGGGCTGCATCGGCGCCGGATGGAGCTGTTTCAATTGCGCGAATGCGGGAGGCTGTATTTTTTGGTGCCGCTCACTTCGAAAAACGCCTTCGGGTTTGATATTTCGGGCCCCGAAATCGCGGGGCCCTATCCGCGGCACCCCTGACCTGCGGCGGACCGGGGTGCCATATCGCCCCTGTGGGAAAACCTGCCCTGGATTTCAAACCCGAACGCCGTTTTCGAAGTGAGCGAGGACAAAAAATCCAGCCTCTCTTCCCGTCAGCGAAAGCTTTCGCGGCTCAGCAACCTGAGGAGATTGTTTTGCCGGGCGAGCATCTTCGCGTCGGGTACGGGTCGGTAGAGTCCGAGGTCACGGGCGATTTGGCGAGCTGGGTACTGCAACTTCCATGCGTCTGCCATCTGCGATTTGTTTATAGAGGTGACGAGGTAACCCATGGTCTTCATGTTGTTGCGGCGGATGCGAGTGTATTCTGCCTGCGATTCTTCGTCATGAAACTCGTGGCTGTCGTACTCGCCGGTGATTCGTATGATCTTCCCGTCGACCTCGCGCGTCCACGTGAAATCCGGAGTGTACATAGCGCCGTCTACATATCTTTGCATGCGCTTGCTGGCACGAACGCTTTTGTTCACAACGGGAATCCTCAACGACCATCCGCCCATCCGAGTGGGTAGACACAGCGCGAGCATCGCGTTTGTCTCCATGGGCGAGTTGCAGTGATCGGTCACCCAACGCAGCGCACGCAGTGCCTTTCGCGCGCCGCGCACGTCGCCAATCTGCGTGACGAACTTCTCCAGTTTGTAGCGGGTCGTCAGCTGCTTTCCTTGCTCGCGCTTCTCGTAACCCGACGTTGCAAGGAGATAATACCCGCCGCACAGCTCGTTGCCAAGTTGTGCAAGCTCCACGAGCGAAAGCTGGCTTGCGAGCTGGACGTATACGAATTCAGGCGAGCTCACGTACAGGTTTGGTGCGATCTTGCAGAAGGAGCTGCTGGGAAGCTCTGTTTGCCAGGTGTGGGGATGAAAATCCTTGGCGTAGCGCCTCTCGCCCTTGCAGCCTACGAGCACATCCAAAGGCGCGTTTTCGGTCATGATGAGGCCAATCTCCTTTGGGTTGAGCAGACGGGCGTCTTTCACGCTGGTGATGGCCTTCGAAAGCGAGCGAATCGTGATTCTACGGCTGTCCCCAAGCCCTCCCTGCTGTCGCCAATACCTCAAGGCCGACATGTGACTGATATAAAGATTCATATAATACCTCCCGCGCCAATCGTCCAGCCTGGTGTAGGGGAGAACGATAGCCGACGCGCATTCGGCAATTTCGCACCCATCGCGCAGCATTTGCGCAGGTATAGCTCGGAAGCATGCGTCTGCCTGCACGAATAAAACGGCACGGGATTGCAGTGTTGGATTTGGGACGGATTGGCTCCATAAACCCTTCAAATATTTGCTGCAAATCCTTCACATCCGCGCTGCGAGATAGGCGCAACGCAAACCGCCAAGCGGATGGCAGGTGTTGGAGGGGACTGGATTTCGTGCGGGCTCCTGATCGCGGATGTAAACGAAGGGTCGGGCATCGCGATCCCCCGTTTTGCAGTCCGGGCGCGTGAATCTACGAGAGGCTGGATTTTTTGTCCTCGCTCACTTCGAAAACGGCGTTCGGGTTTGAAATCCGAGGCAGGTTTTCCCATGGGGGCGATATGGCACCCCGGTCCGCCGCAGGTCAGGGGTGCCGCGGATAGGGCCCCGCGATTTCGG
>CACXZL010000415.1 GCA_902772085.1 uncultured Coriobacteriaceae bacterium
CGGAGTTCCCGATCTGCGCATCATCGAGCGTGACGAGCTCAAGGAAATGGAACCTCACATATCCGATGAGGCGGTGGCGGCGCTTTGGGCGCCGAGCGCTGGCATCGTGGATCCCTTTGGCCTCAACATCGCGCTTGCGGAGAACGCCGCGCAAAACGGCGTCGACTTTATCTTTGATGCGGAAGTCACCGACGTCTGCAGAGAAGACGATGGCACGTGGGTCGTGTATCTACCAGACGGGGTGCTGAAAACCCGCTGTGTAGTGAACGCCGCCGGTGTATACTCCGACAAGATCCACAACATGGTAAGCGAGGAGAAGATAGAGATCATTCCGCGAAAAGGGGAGTACCTGCTTCTCGACACCACGGCAGGGTCTCACGTGAGCCATACCATCTTCATGCTTCCCACCAAGATGGGCAAGGGCATCTTGGTGAGCCCTACCGTTCATGGAAATCTGCTGGTAGGACCCACGGCAGTTGACGTGAAAGACCCGGAGTCCACAGATACCACCGCGGAGGGCCTCGCCGAAGTCGCCCAGAAGTGTGCCCTCACGGTGGCAGACGTACCCTTGCGCGAAGTCATCACGAGCTTTGCGGGCTTGCGTGCCCACCAGCCGGGTCACGAGTTCATCATAGGTGAGGTTGCCGACGCACCGCTCTTTGTGGACTGCGCGGCCATAGAATCGCCTGGACTCACGTCGTGCCCTGCCGTGGGCAAGATGGTCTGCGGTATCGTGCGCGACCTCTTGGGGCTCGAGGAGAAGCCGTCAGAGGAATGGGTGTCGCGTAGGCGTGGCATACCGTTGCTCGAGGGAAGGCCTCTGGAGGAGTGGGCGCGTCTCGCACAGGACGACAAGGCCTATGGCAACGTGGTGTGTCGCTGCAGACACGTCACTGAGGCCCAAATCGTCGCTGCGATACACCGTCCTCTTGGAGCGAGGTCCTTGGATGCGGTGAAGAGGCGCGTTACGGCTGGCATGGGTCGTTGTCAGGGCGGGTTCTGCTCACCGAAGGTCATGGAGATACTTGAGCGAGAGCTGAGCATGGAGCCCGAGTCCGTAACGAAGGCGGGTCGCGGTTCGGAGCTCTTGGTACAGGAAGGGGCGAGGTAGCATGGAGCGACATGACGTCGTCGTCGTAGGCGGCGGTCCGGCGGGACTAGCCGCAGCTATCGCGGCATATGAGCAGGGATGTACTGATGTGGTGGTGCTTGAGCGCGATACCAAGCTCGGAGGCATTCTCAACCAGTGCATCCACAACGGGTTTGGCCTGCACACCTTCAAAGAAGAGCTTACCGGTCCCGAGTATGCAGCCCGCTATGCAAGCCGTGCCATGGAGCTTGGCATACCCTGTCATTTGGGGACCATGGTTCTCGACATTACGCCAGAGCGCGTGGTGACTGCGGTGAACCACGAGAGGGGCGTGTTTTCCATACAGGCGGGAGCGGTTGTGCTCGCCATGGGCTGCAGAGAGCGTCCGCGTGGCGCGCTGAATATCCCGGGATTCCGTCCGGCAGGTGTCTATACGGCCGGTACGGCACAGCGCCTGGTAAACATAGAAGGCCAGATGCCTGGGCGCGAAGTCGTGATTCTGGGTTCGGGAGACATCGGCCTCATCATGGCCCGCCGCATGACGCTCGAAGGTGCACACGTCGCCTGCGTGGCGGAGCTCATGCCATATTCGGGAGGGCTGAAGCGAAACATCGTGCAATGCCTTGACGACTACGGCATCCCTCTCCTGCTGAGCCACACCGTCACGCGCGTGGAGGGAAAAAAGCGCGTTGAGGCCGTCTGGGTCGCCGAGGTGGACGAAAGGCTTACGCCCATACCTGGCACTGAGGTGCGCTATCCGTGCGATACGTTGCTGCTTTCGGTAGGTCTTCTTCCCGAAAACGAGCTGTCGCGCGCCGCTGGGGTGGAGCTCTCCGCGGTGACGCGCGGGCCGGTGGTGGACGACCGCCTGCAGACGAGCGTGCCCGGCGTGTTTTCCTGCGGAAACGTGCTTCATGTGCATGATCTGGTGGATTACGTGAGCCAGGAGGCTGCTTCGGCCGGTCGTTCGGCGGCGCTCTATGTGGCGGGTGCCAGCGCTCAGGACTCGAAGCGGGGCAGGCGTCTGCACATACGGGCAACTGACGGCGTGCGCTATACGGTGCCCACGTATGTGGATGTCGCGCAGATGAACGACAAGCTTACCGTGAGATTCAGGGTCGACAACGTGTATCGAGACAGATACGTAAGCGTGTACGTGGGCAACGAGTGCGTGCTGCATCGCAAGAAGCGCGTGCTTGCCCCGGGCGAGATGGAAGAGGTCGTATTGAAGCGCACCGACTTGGAAAGATTGGCAGGCGCGACGGAAGTCGTTGTGAAGCTGGAGGAGGAGTAGCCATGGCACAGGAGAAACGAGAGCTTATCTGTATAAACTGCCCGCTTGGCTGCCCCTTGATGGTGACGCTTGAAGACGGTGAAGTCACGTCCGTGGAAGGCAACACCTGCAAGCGGGGCGACGCGTATGGTCGCAAAGAGGTGACCAATCCCACGCGCATCGTGACGACGTCGGTTCCGGTGGATGGGAGCGCAAGCGAGCGTATGGTATCGGTGA
>CACXZL010000416.1 GCA_902772085.1 uncultured Coriobacteriaceae bacterium
GTCACCAGCTCGGGCAACAAGGACGTCGCCGAGACGATGCATCACGGAGGCCATCGTCTCATCGAGAAGGTCCGCGCCGCGCAGCACCTCCGCCATCGCATCGGTCGTGGACGCCTCCATGATCGCCTGCACCACCTCGCGCGAGGCGCCCACGAGCGCCGCGTGCGCCGCAAAGACCTCCGCCCGGCAGTCGGCCACGCGCGAGTGCGTGTTCATCACGCCACCGGCGACCTTTATCATCTTGCCGAGATGTCCCACGAGCCGCATCGACGTGAAGCCGAGCCGTACGGCCTCGTCAACGGTCGCACCAAGGTAGTTCGCACACGTCACGGCATCGCGCACGTCAAGCCCGAGCGCGTCCCGCGCATAGACCAGCCCGTAGTTGCCAGGCACCACCAGCACGTTGCGCGCTCCCGCCGCGCGAAGCACGCCGAGCTCCGCCGCGATCGCTTGCACCAGAGCGTCTTCGCTCATGGGCCTCACGATGCCCGTGGTGCCAAGCACGGAGATGCCACCCACGATGCCGAGCCTCGGGTTGAACGTGCGACGTGCGAGCTCCACACCCGCCGGGATGGAGATCACGACGTCGAGTCCACCCCCATAACCATGCTCTCGCGCCGAGGCACGCGCCGCGTCGGCTATCATCGCACGCGGCACCGAGTTGATGGCAGCGGCACCCTCCGGCTGGTCGAGCCCCGCCTTCGTCACACGCCCGACCCCCTCTCCCCCGTCGATCGTCACGCCCGAATCGTCCGAACGCGAAACCCGCGCGTACACTAGCACGCCGTCCGTCACGTCAGGGTCGTCTCCGGCATCCTTTCGCACGGCGCAGCACGCCCAGCCCATCTCTGAGCGCCTGTGCTCGACCTCCACGACGACGTCGATTCCCGCCGGCACGCTTACCACAACCGCCGGCTCGCACGCTCCCCCCAAAAGCAGATCCGTCGCAGCTCTCGTCGCTGCAGCAGCGCAGGTTCCCGTGGTATATCCGCACCGCAAGCGCTTCCCCCCTGCGGATACGTACTGCTCAAGCCGCCTCATGCCGTGCCTCGCCCTTGTTTGTCGCTGATCACGTGAAGCTTCACGACCCCCGACACGGAATCGTACATGCCAGGCTTAAGGTCATAGAGCTCGTCTATGACCTCGGGCACAAAGATGTCGTCCGGCCGTCCCTGATACGGCACATCGCCGTCTTTCACGCACACGACCCAGTCCGACACCTGACGCGCCAAGACCACGTCATGGAGCGACATGAGGATTCCCAGCGGCCGCTCCCGTACAAGCCCCCGCAGCACGGAGAACAGCTCGATCTGGTATCGCACGTCCAAGAAGCTCGTAGGCTCGTCGAGCACGAGCAGGCGCGGTTCCTGGCAGAGAGCACGCGCGAGCATGACGCGCTGACGCTGTCCGTCCGAGAGCTGCATGTAGTCACGGTCACGCAGGTCCCAGACCTCCATGAGTTCCATGGCCCTGCGCACCTGCGCGCGATCCTCGTCGCCCAGAAGACCCATGCGTCCCGTATGGGGATAGCGCCCCGCCTCCACCACGTCTTCGCAGGTGAGAAACTCGGTGCGCGGGCGCTCGGTGAGCAGTACGGCGCAGGTTCGTGCGCGATCGCGGGCGGAGAGCTCGTGCAGGTCCGTGCCACATAAGGCCGCCTCGCCTCCAAGCGATTCCTGCAAGCCAGCCACGGTACGCAGGATCGTCGACTTGCCCACGCCGTTTGGCCCGATGAGCGTCACCAGTTGCCCGGGGCACACCTTGAGGTCCACACCGGCCACCACCTGCTCGGTGCCATAGCCCACCGCAAGGCCCGAGGCCCGCAAACAAGGGCAGCGCATGGACGACAAGACCTCGCCGCCCGCACCCGTCTGCACCGCTTTGGAGACGGCCTGGCTGGGCTCCGTCACGGCGCTCGATGCCGACGCTCCCTCAGTCCTGTCCTCCACGAGCACCTGATGAGCCAGAGTGCCGGACGCCGACGGCCTCTCGGACACTCCTTCCGCACGCCTCTGCCCAGTCGAAGCGCCCAACGACCCATTGCCCGAGCGCGTCGAGCCTGCGCGCACATGGCTCACCGGTGACCGTTGCTTGCGCTCCAGCAGCATCCATATCACCACCGGCGCCCCCAGCACGGCCGTGACCGACGAGACCGACATCTCAGTCGGGGCAAAGAGCGTCCGCGCCACGAGGTCGCAGAAGAGACAGAAGCATGCGCCTCCCAGAAAGGCGGCCGGCACCACCAGCAGTGGCTTCGCAGTGCGTAGCAGCCTCTTCGTCAGATGTGGCACCGCGATGCCCACGAAGCTGATGGGTCCGGCAAATGCCGTGACACACGCCGCAAGAAGGCTCGAGAGCGCGATGACCGCGATGCGAAACGCCCGCACGTTCACGCCCACGCTGCTCGCATAGTCCTCGCCAAGCAGATAGGCCCCCAACGACTTGGACAGCGCAAACGTGCAGAGGCTTGCCCCAGTCACCACGACGACGATGGTACGCACATCGTCCCAGTTCGTACCGGAGAAGCTGCCCATGGACCAGTTCCGCAGGCTCACGATGCTCGCGTCGCTCGCGAAGTTCACGAGGAAGTCC
>CACXZL010000417.1 GCA_902772085.1 uncultured Coriobacteriaceae bacterium
TCCTTCTGCAAACGGACAAAAAGACCATCATCATAGACACGGGCTACGAGAGCACCGCCCCCGACGTCCTCTCGCATCTGGAGGCAATGGGCGTCGACCACCTCGACGCCATGATAATCACGCACTACGACCGCGACCACGTAGAAGGCATGCTCCCCATAGGAGAGGCCATGGACGTAAGCGCCATCTACCTTCCCGGATACGAGGGATCCGACAAGAACTACCGCTTGTGCGTCTCGTCCGCGACGACCCTAGACGCCCCGGTACATCGCGTGACCGAAAAGTTCGCCCTATGCATGGGCGACGCCCGGCTCACCGTCTTCCCCTCACGCGTTACTTACAGACCGGGTTCCGGCAAGGTCGAGGGGAACGACAATGACATGTCTCTCGTGGCGACCCTCACGAACGGCCGCGACTCGTATCTCTTTGCCGGTGACCTGGAAGAGGACGGGATAGCCGCGTACCTCGCAGACAACCATGGTCAGTACGATATCCTCAAGGTGCCGCACCACGGCCAGCTTTCGTCATACACATCAGCTTTCCTGGATGACGTGCGTCCCAAGATCGCCGTGATAACCGATGCAAAGAAGGACCCTGCCGACAAGAAGACCCTCAAGCTGTTGAAGTCCGTCGGCATTAAGACGTACCGCACGAGCACCGACGGCACCATCGTCATAGAGTCCGACGGAAGCGGTGCCTACGCGGTCTGGTTCGCCTAGAGTGCACCATATATGGAGGGTCGCGCGAGGAGCGGACCTTCCGATCATCCGTCCGTCACGGAAAGGTGCTCCCTCACCGTCGAGACCCCGTCTGCACGGGTCCAGGACAGGTCCGCACTGGCATGGCGAATCATGGCGAGAACGAGCTCGTTGGCCTCGACCGGCGGGTTTTCGTCCCTCTCCAGGTAGGTCACCTCCACCGCCTCCAACCCTTTCCAGAACTGCTCCGCCTTCGGCACCTCCTCGAGAGTCGCAAGCGCCTCGGCCCTCCTTGACAAGAGGGGAATGCCACGGCAGAAAGCAAGAACCCGAAGGGAACGTCTCCCTCTCCCCTATCCAATAAAGACGCATTGCCGTCGCTTCTGAATCTGGCGACAAGACCAAAGCCGCTGGGACGACCCTTTCAGACATGCAAAAGGATCGTCCTTTCGTACGCTATGCCACGCCCATGTAGTCGAGCATGCCGTCCACGGCGACCTTGGTGGCAGCCACGGCGTGCACCACGGTGTTTGGACCGGTCACCACGTCGCCCGCGGCGAAGACGCCCGGCACGGTGCACATGCCGCGCTCGTCCACGATGAGCAGGCCCCGCTCGTCGCCCTCGAGTCCCTCGGTAGTGAGGATGAGCTTGTTCTTGGGCTTTTGGCTCACGGCCACGACCACCGTGTCGCACTCCACCTGGTCGAGCTCCTCCTCGTAGCCCACGACCCTGTCCTCCTCGTCAAAGATCGCCGTACGAAACACGGGACCGCGCTCGTTGATCTCGCAGATTGCCTTGCCCTGCACGAGCTCGCAACCGTCGAGCAGCGCATACTCGAGCTCGTCGGAGCTCGCGGAGATGTGCTTGGAGCGCGCGTAGAGCGTGACCTCGCGCGCGCCCTGGCGGAAAGCCGTGCGCGCCACATCCATGGCGGTGTTGCCGGCGCCGATGACGGCCACGCGCTCGCCCACCTCCGCCGTGTGGGGGCTGCGGAGGTAGTCAAGGCCAAAGAGCACGTTGCCGCCAGCCTCCCCCGAGACGCCGAGCGTCTGAGCGCGCCAGGTGCCCGTGCCCACGAAGACCGCGTCGTAACCGTCGCGGAAGAGGTCGCCTATGGTGAGCGACGAGCCGATGGCCGTGTTGTGCCGCACGCGGACGCCGAGCTCTTCAAGGATCTGCTGGTAGCGGTCGATCACCCGTTTGGGCAGGCGGTACTCGGGGATGCCGTAGCGCATCACACCGCCAAGCCGCGGGTTCTGGTCAAACACCGTGACGTCGACGCCCATCTGCGCCAGCCTGAGCGCGGCAACGATGCCGGCGGGCCCTCCCCCGATGACGGCCGCGCGCCTTCCGTTGGGTTCGGGCCTCTGGAAGCGCACGCGCTCGAGGTAGGTGCCCGACACATAGTGCTCGATGGCCGAGAAATGCACGGGGGTGCCCTTGCGGCCGAGCACGCAGTGGCCCTCGCACTGGGCGCCGTGGTTGCAGATGAGCGAGCACACGGCGCTCATGGGGTTGTTTTGGAAGAGCACCGCCCCGGCCTCGTCCATCCTGCGCTCGCGGAACAGCTGGATCACCAGTGGTATCGCCGTGCCCACGGGGCAGCCCCTCTGACACATGGGCTTCTTACAGTTCAGGCAGCGCTCGGCCTCCTCGACGATGTGCAGCGCCATAGCGTTCTCCTCTCTCGACGCTGAGGACGCTCCGCGGCTCGCGCGCTCGGTCGTCCCGCGCCGCAATGCGCCTCTCATTATTTCAACGTGCCAAGCCCAATCATAAACGATGCTTCGAGCCGCTGGAAAGAGTCGTTCTTCCGAGCGCGCGGCAGATCCCTCAGAAGGTGATCACGGAGTTACCGGGCGCAGGGTCTGTGATCTGCTGGAATC
>CACXZL010000418.1 GCA_902772085.1 uncultured Coriobacteriaceae bacterium
GGGGCGCGGCCTTGGCTCGCCTTTATTTCGCCGATACGTCACAGGTTGATTCGGGGCAGCGAAAGCCTTTCACCTAAACTCCTACCTGTGTGGTAAGTGGTCTTTCGAGGGGAGGACTCATGAATTATCTGCAGGCCATCCCTGCGGTCATTCAAGCTGCTGGTCTTGTGGCGGACGGAATCAAGTTCCTTGTTGCCAATTCGGAAGACATTGCAAAGAGCATGCAGAGCCTCGCCACCATGTTGGACGCCGCAAAAGGGCTCATGAGCAAGGCTGCTGATGTCGTTCCCATCGACGAGCTCCTTCATCAGGCAGAGGAGGCAGACGATGCGGATCAGCCGGGCGAGAACGTCCAACCGCAGGCTGCCGATGCCCCAAAGCCAAAGGTCAAAGTGCCTGGTTTCCTTGTGCAGGCAAAGGACAAGGCAGTCGGTTTTGCCGACGAGCAGAAGGCTGGCTTCGAGCGCAAGAAGCTCGAGCAGGAGATGGCCAAGGCGGTCCACGCCTCCAGGCGAAAGGTCCTTGGGTCTGCAACCATCACGTTTTCCATGAAGCAGCTTGCGGAGCAGCTGGCTTCTTCGGGCGAGGGCGACGCAATTGCCGGCCTTGGTGTCCTCGACCTGCCCGGGTGCTTCGCCATAGCCCGCTATGGCAAGGTCGAGCTGGGAAAGGACCCCGCGGCCTTCACGGGGATCTATATCGGCAAGGCCTCGTGCGTAGGCGACGGCATCGCGCGCACGATTGCCCCCACGGGAAACGCAGACGTCTACGCAGACATCAAGTACAAGCAGAACGTGATGGTCTACGTGTTTACCTGGCCTGCCGACAAGCTCGACGAGAAGTACGACGCGCTGGTTCAGCTGTTCGCCGCAGGGGAGTCGTACAACCGGGTCGAGATGAGCGTGGCAGACGAGGAGCTCGTGGCAGAGTAGCTGTTGCCAATGGGAAGGCTTCCCTTTGGCGCCCAGTCCGCGAGGGTGGGACACTTCTGCCGGAGGCATTTGTCCCACTCTGCACCCGCACCGGGCGTGCGAAAGTACGTCAAATATGCGATTTTGAACGAACGACTCGCCAAACGCGCAGGAAAACGGCCTAGTTGGCCGTGGTTATCGCCAGTTTGGCGTACAGTCCGCGAGAAATGGCACGATAGACGTAGCTTCCATGTGCCCCCGTGATAAAAGAGCGCCGGAGCCGGCTCCCCATGGGACACTTCTTTCCGAACGGTGCCTGTCCCAGTTGTATGGGTGCGAAAGCGGGGCGCCGTGGGACCTGAAGTACTGGATTATCCATGCCGGCGCCGCCTGGCCGTAGCCCTTGCACTGCTCGTGCTGGTCGATTGCTGCCCTCTGTCTCCGTTGTTAGAAACCCTGTCAGGCCTCTGGCTCGGCCTGGGCCGGGTCAGGCTGAGCCTCGACCTCAGTCACGGGCGCGGGCGTCGGTTCGGGTTGGGCAACAGGTTCAGGCTGAGCCCCGACCTCAATTGTAGGCGCGGGCTCCGTCCCTGGCTCTGATGCGGGCTCGACCTCATCCTCAAGGTCATGGGCGGCCTCGGCTTGTGTGCCCGTCGTCGTGGCTTCCGGCAGCGAAATCCCCTGTTGCCCTGACTGCTCGTTGCTTGAATCCGCGGTCCTCACCCCCAGCGTATCTAGATTGGACTTTCCGCCGCCAATTTCAGGCGTGTCGCTCTTTACGGTAGAAGGAATCAACTCGTTGGAATCGATGATCTTCAAATAGTCTGAGGAATCCTGCTTGTTTTGGTCGAGCAGCGTCGTATACCGCTTGCTAAAGTCCTCAAGGATGGATCCGGTGGGATGTTCACCCTCTGGCAGATTGTTATCCAGATAGAGGAGGTAGTTGAGCAGCGTGGTCACGAACGACAGCGATTCGCTGTCGCCCCTATACATGCCATCGGATCCCTGCTCACCCTTTATGAACAGGTCTTCGAACGATGCGGCGTCCTTGTAGAGGGGCTTTCCGTTGCTGTCGTTGGGCGAGATCGTTGCAATGAGGGAGTCCAATGTATCGTCCTCGTGCATCCATTTGAGCAGGTTGTCAAGGCCTCCGCGAAGCCTGTTGGAGTCCACGGTCGTCACGCCGTCCACGACCTTGACCGACGATTCGTTGTTGTATGCATAGCGCGATGCGAGCTCACACAGGTAGAGGGTCGCGAGGTAGCCCGTCACATAGTTTGAACGCTCTGTGTCGATTGTGCCTCCATCGGAATCCTTTCCGCCTTCGGAGAACCCAATGTCGTTGTACATAAACCGACCGTCGTTGAAGTACCCGCCAACGTAGGTGTCGATGAGCAGTGCTGTCGTGTATGTTGAGTTGAGTTCTCCTGTGCCAAACCTGCCGTCATCGCCCTGCAGCCTGCGAAGGTCTTGGAACGCCTGGTTGCGGTACGTATAGACTTGCTCGACAGCGCTGGCGCTGCCCTCAATGAACCAGGAAGGGAACCTGAGTGCAAGATAGCGCTTCTCGGCCTCTTCGGAGATGAGATCGCCTTTTGCATCCGTGCGAAGGTCATCGAGATTGGTGGCACCAGCCATGCCGGCGCGATTGTAGTCGTACATGAGTGT
>CACXZL010000419.1 GCA_902772085.1 uncultured Coriobacteriaceae bacterium
GGGCCTTCATCGTGGGCAATATCGCCTACTACGCCGTGGGCATCGCGCTTGCCTACGCCTTCAAGGCCAACCGCGCCTTCTGCAAGTACATCTGCCCCATCACCGTCTTCCTTAAGCCGATGAGCTACTTCGCGCGGATCCGCGTGACGTGCGATCACAGCAAGTGCATCGAGTGCGGCAAGTGCCGGCGCGTGTGCCCCATGGACGTCGACATGCTTGACGACGCGCGCAGCCGCAAGAACGGCACCGAGTGCATCCTGTGCATGGAGTGCGTGAGGAACTGCCCGAAGAAGGCGCTGTAGGCCGCATGCCGCCTTAGGCGTCGCGCAACTTCAACTATCATCAGCTGAGCGACCCCTAAGGAGGATACTGTGCCCACCATTGCGTTTCTTGACCTCGACAACACCTTTTGGACGGAAGCCGGCGTACCGGACTCGGCGCTGCGTGCCATACGCCTGGCGCAGGCCAACGGGCACCTCGTGTTCTCCAACACCGGCCGCGGACGCGCGGGCACGCGCGACCTCTCGCCCTATGGCCTCGACGGACGCTGCTACGCCGCCGGCGCCGAGGCGTTTCTGGGAAACGAGCGCATCGTGAACGAGCCACTGGGCGTAGAGCTCTCGCGCAAGCTGTGCCACACCCTCGACATTGGCGAGGGAATCCTCATTGCCGAAGGTGGCGATCGCTGCTACATTCGCGTCTACGACCAGCCCATGTTCCAGGAGCTGTTCGACTCGCTCGCAAAGATCGACGACCCCTTCATCGACCACCCCGAGATCTCGACGATGACCGACGAGGACCACGCGCAGATCTTCAAGTACTCGCTTTGGATTGCCGGCGGCGTGCCGGACGAGGTGAAGGCGTCGATACCCACCGGCTTCCGCGAGACCACCATGGGCGACGCCACCGAGTTCACGCAGGTGGGGCACACCAAGGCGACCGCCCTGGAGACGGTGCGCAAGGCCATGGAGACGCGGGGCGGCGTTGCGTATCGCACCATGGCGCTGGGCGACTCGGGCAACGACATCCCGATGCTCCGCGCCGCCGACGTGGGCGTATGCATGGGCAACGGCACCGACGCCGCGAAGGAGGCGGCCGACTGGATCACCTCCCCCATCAACGAGGACGGCCTCTACCACGCCTTCGAGCACTTCGGCCTCATCTGACGTGCACCCGGGACGTGCCCAAGGGCGGGGCCGGAGTCCCTCGGCTTCTCGCAGAAGTCGAACCACTCCACCGACCTCTACAGCAAGACCCGCGAGAAGGTGCTAGCGTTTCTGGGAGCGAACCCCGAAACCCACACCTCATGGAGCTGTCGCAAGACGAGATAGAGGGCTTCAAGGAGTGCGAGGACGTCAACACCGCAGGCATGGTGCGCGTGAGCTTTGGCATCTACAACACGCCTGACGAGGTGGACGAGTTTCTGCAGGTACTGCCCAAGGCGCTGGAGATGGCGCGTACCGACATGGAAGGCTATAGCCGCGCGGAGCCTGCCTACTAGGCGCCACGGGCACCCCTATACTTGTGTGACCATACGGTATCGGCCCGATTGCGGGTCGATACCTTTCGTTGCAAGGTCGATTCTTTTTTGCTTCGAGTGCATGACATTTGCAAAAGTGGCGGTATCGTGTACGGGCAGGCAAACGTCAAGGAGGCCGCCATGACCACCATTCCCGCCGGCTACACGCCGCAGCTCTCACTCTATGACACCCAGCGCGCCATCGAGCGCATCAAGCTCGTCTTCCAGGCCAAGCTGTGCGCAGCGCTCCATTTGGTGCGCGCAACGGCCCCGCTGGTGGTTGACCCCACAACCGGCATGAACGACAACCTCAACGGCGTGGAGCGCCCCGTGGGCTTCGACGTGCCCGCCGTGGGGGCAGACGCCGAGGTGGTGCAGTCGCTGGCCAAGTGGAAGCGCTACGCCCTCAAGCGCTACGACCTCCACGTGGGCAAGGGCATCGTCTGCGACATGAACGCCATCCGCCGCGACGAGGAGCTTGACAACCTGCACTCCATCTACGTCGACCAGTGGGACTGGGAGAAGGTCATCGAAAAGGACCAGCGCTCGAAGGAATACCTCCACGACGTGGTGCGCCGCATCGTCACGGCCATCTGCGGCACGCTTGACGAGCTCAAGTGGTACTACCCGCAGCTGGCAACCGAGCTCGACCGCGACGTGACCTTCATCACCGCGCAGGAGCTGGAGGACCTCTACCCCACGCTCGACCCCAAGGAGCGCGAGCAGCGCTTCGTCTCCGTGCACCACACCACCTTCATCGAGGGGATTGGCGGCGCGCTGAAGTCCGGCAAGCCCCATGACGGCCGCTCGCCCGACTACGACGACTGGGATCTTAACGGCGACCTGCTCCTGTGGCACGAGCCGCTGAGCTGCGCACTTGAGGCATCCAGCATGGGCATCCGCGTGAGCCCCGAGTCGCTCGACCGACAGCTGACCCTTGCGGGCTGCAATGACCGCCGCGAGCTGCCCTTCCACAAGATGCTTTTGGCGGGCGAGCTGCCCTACACCATTGGCGGCGGCATCGGCCAGAGCCGCCTGTGCATGCTGCTTCTGGGC
>CACXZL010000420.1 GCA_902772085.1 uncultured Coriobacteriaceae bacterium
TTGCCTGGCAACTTCTGTCTGCTGAGGCGCACAAGGCTTGCCGAAATAGCGCGAGTAGTCCTGCTCGATCTTCCTGAGCTGGGTGTCTATGCTCTGGCGCTTCTTCTCCATGACTCACTCCTTTTCCGGATAAGTAGACATTTTACTTCGACTCACTCAACCTGTCATGTTTGACCTTGGAATATCCATTAAACAAACCAACACCGATGCAAATCGCGGAAGTCTTGGCACCACACAGTTGTGTTTGGGAGTGTGCGTTACGACAAACGCACAAGCGCCTACGAAGACCTTGACGCATTCTATCGTGGTGCTGCGGTGCAAGTGCGAGAGTCCTGCGAGAAGAACGGCATTGACTGCCATATCAAGAAGGGTACTGCGGACTAACGCAATAGCAATGCGTATGACTTTGTGACGGCCCCTTAGCCTCGTAGTAGGTAACGCACGCCCTGCCGCACGGGTGTGCATGAGAGTATTTACCGGATCTTTTGGTCAGGGCCGCACATTTCGGGCGGCCCTTGCGTTGTGATAGGTAGAGGAGGTGATGGGCTTGCCGAGAAGCGGAGCTGAAGGCCTGGGTCCGGACCAGGCGCGAGAGATAGCCGAGGAGTGCTACGGCGAGGTGCTGGCGTACTGCAGACGCCATGCTCCAGCCGGGCACGAGCCAACCGACCTCGCACAGGAGACGTTTCTACGGTTCGTGCGAGCGGGCAGCTATCGCGAGCACGGCAAGCCCATCGCCTACCTCATGCGGATAGCAAGGAGCGTCTGCATCGACGCGAGCCGCAGGCGGAGACTTGAGACGGTGGCTCTCGACTTCGATCCCCCGACTACGGAACAAGGCGAAAGTGGCATCGAGCTTGAAGAGGCACTGGCAAAGCTGTCGGACGACCTTCGCGAGGCCGTAGAGCTGCGCTACGGAATGGGGCTCGATGTGAGCGAGGTAGCCAAGGTACTCGGAATCAGCAGGTTTTCGGTTCGTAGGCGCATCAACGCAGCCCTGAAGCTTCTAGAGAAAGAACTGAGAGAAGGTGATCTCGATGAATAAGGCCGACCATAAGAGACTCGAGGCGATGCTCGTCAATCACTACGCTGCCCACCAAGCTGCGGCGGAGCCCGAGATGGTAGACGACGTCGTTACCGCGATGCTCGCCGAGGACGCGCGCATGGTCAAGGCGCGGCATCGAAACATGGGGTTCGCGGCCTTCGTCGCAGCTCAGGTTGGCTTCGTTCCCGCATGGACGTGGGCGGTGCAGGTCGCAATCGTGGCGATCATGTGCGTGGTGGCATTCGCGGGGGACGACGCTGACGCTGCGAAGCTCACCGTCGGTATCCTCTCTGCTGCGACCGTGCTTGTTGGCATCCCCACGGTTCACGCGAGCAAGCTGCACGGCGTCGCGGAGCTGGAGTACTCGTGCCCAAACAACGCGGCCAGCGTTATGGTGGCCCGGCTCATCGTGCTGGGGTGCTCGTCGGCGCTCGCCGTGCTGCTCATGGTCTCCGTGACGGCAGCGTACCTCGACCTTGGCGTGTTCGCGGTGGCGCTCTGGGCCGCGCCGCCATTCTTCAGCTCGTGTGCGGGATGCCTGCTGGCGCTTCGCGAGGCGATGCCGCCGACGGCAACGGCGCTCTGCGTCGTCTGGACCGTCACCTGCTCGACCGCGCTCATGGCACTTTCGGCAGTCTTCCCCGAGATGTACGCCGAGGCCTCCCTCACCGTCTGGGCGGGAGCCGCCGCAGTGGCCCTCGCTTGGCTCGCACGGGAGGTCTCCATGACTCTGCTCTCAGCCTGGGAAGGGCTCGACGCCTTCTCCCCATACATGGCCAAGACCTACTACTAGAAAGGGACCGAGGATTCATGGAACTCACTTTGGACAGGCTGACCAAGCAGTTCGGGGCGCGCATCGCCGTGGACCGCGTGTCGGCCACGCTCACGCCGGGCGTCGTCGGCTTGTTAGGCGCGAACGGCGCGGGCAAGACGACCCTCATGCGCATGGTCTGCGACGTGCTCAGGCCCACGGGAGGGCAGATCCTGCTCGACGGGCATGACGCGGCCGACATGGGCGACGAGTACCGGGCCCTCTTGGGCTACCTCCCGCAGGACTTCGGCTACTACCCGGACTTCACCGCGCTTGACTTCATGCGCTACATGGCGACGCTCAAGGGTTTCGACAAGCACGACGGGCGCGAGCGGAGCATGAGGCTGCTCGAGGAGGTCGGTCTCGCTGACGACACCCGCCGAAAGATAAAGACGTACTCGGGCGGCATGAAGCAGCGGCTCGGCATCGCCCAGGCGATGATAAACGACCCGCAGATACTGGTCCTCGACGAGCCCACCGCGGGCCTCGACCCGAAGGAGCGCGTGCGCTTCCGCAACCTCATCGCCAGCTTCGCGCAGGACAAGATTGTCATCCTCTCCACCCACATCGTCTCCGACGTGGAGTTCATCGCAAACCGCATCCTGGTCATGCGCCAGGGCTCGTTCGTGATGGACGGCTCGCTCGAGCAACTCGTCGCCCGGGCTGCGGGCAAGGTGTGGGAGTGCCACGTGGACGCGAGGCAGGCCGACGCGATG
>CACXZL010000421.1 GCA_902772085.1 uncultured Coriobacteriaceae bacterium
GCCGGCAAGCGCCTCGTCACCCTTGCTGAGCTCGACCTTTAGGCCCTCCATCCTGAGCGAGCGGCCGGTGATGCCGGCGGTCTCGCCGTCCTTCACGTAATCCATCCATCCGACGCTCTGCATGTGCGCGGAGTAGGACACCGACGTCGGCGACGACTGCGGGTCAAGCCGCTCTTCCTCGGATGGCGCGGCCTCTACGACCGCTTGCGGCTGGATCTCCCCAGAGGACTCGGGCGTGTCCTGGCGCGCCTCGGCAGCCTCAACCTGAGACCCCTCTTCCGGCTTCGCGACGGGTGCCTCGTCGGTCTGGGAAGTCCCAACAGAGGGACTCTCTACCATGGACTGGGCTTCCTCCTTTGCGGTCGGGCCCTCGATGACGGACTGAGACTCCTTATCGACCGTTCCGATTTCGACGGCTCCCTCCTCCGCGCGTGACTTTGTGGGCATCATGGCAAACGCCATGACAAATACCAGCACAAACGCCATGAGGGCGTAGAGCGACGGCCGAGCTTTTGAGCAATGTGGCATAGCAACCCCTTCTACCGGTTTCAATACGTTGCTCCAAATCATATACGTTCGTCTGGTTGGTTTGCTGAAGATTTCAGGGTTCGTTCACCGACGGCGCATTGTGAGGGGTGGGCCGCCAGATCATACGCCTATGAAGAACTCAGCGGCCCGAAGTCGGGCATCCAGATGCGTTGAGGCCCAGCCATGGGCGACGCGCACCAGAAAACCCGACGTCGCGGCATCGAAGCAAGGGCGCCCTCCACCTCTCGCATGCAGCTCTCGCAGAGCACGCCTCCCGCCCGTACGGAGAAGCGCGAGGCCGAAGACTCCCCGCACGCAACGCAGCAGTCGAGCACGGGACGCCAGCCGCTGTGCGACAAGACCTTTATGGCGTAGGCGGCGTAGGCGAGCTCGAGGTGGCTCCGGTCTCGGGCCTCTTCGCACGCGCACAGCGCCCTCGACAGGATGGCGTAGAGGAAGGGGTCGGCTACGTCTTCGTATGACGTGACGCGCGCCAGCTCGCAGAGCGCCGAGGCGCAGGAAAGCGAGTCCAATTCAGGCCGGACCCCCTCATGGGCGTCGACGATCTGGGCCTCCGAGACGATGCCCAGTCCCCGACCTTGCGTCATGAGAAGGTCTATCTCGCAGCACACCTCCGTGCGCGCGGCCAGACGGCTCCCCGGCTTGCGCGCGCCCTTCGCCACCGCACGCACTTGTTCGCCTCCCTTCGCGAGCATGGTGAGAATGAGATCCTGCTCGCGAAGCTTCGTGCGACCCAAGACTATCGCCTGGATCCTCGTGGCCCTACGCCCCGGCATGCCTACTCACCCGCGTCGTATCCAAGACGCCTGATCTCGCTTTTGTCGCGACGCCATCTGGGCTGAACCCTCACGTTCAAGTCGAGGTATACCTTCGTACCGAGCAAACGTTCAATCTCCACTCGAGCCTCAGTACCGATCTTCTTTATCATGGCACCCTTTGCACCGATGAGGATGCCCTTTTGGCCTTCGCGCTCCACCAAGATGGTGGCCTTCACGGAAGCGTGCCCGTCTTTGCCGTACTCGATGGAGTCGCATCTCACCCCCACGGAATGCGGTATCTCTTGTTTGAGATTGAGGAATGCCTTTTCCCGTACGAATTCGGCAACGATCTCCTCGGGCGACGCGTCATAGGGCATGTCTTCGGGAAACCAGCGCGGACCTTCGGGAAGATGGTCCGAAACGAGCGCCACGAACCCGTCCACGTTGAACCTCTCTCGCCACCTGCGAGGTGATCTGCTCGGGATTTGAGATGTCCGCCTTGGTGATGACGAGCAGCTTGTACTCCGCATGGCAGGCCTTCACATGGCCCGCCACCCACGCGTCCCCCCTTCCGACCGGCTTGGTTGCATCGATGAGCATCGCCACGACGTCCACGTCCGCCAGCTCGCCCAAGGCAGATCGATTCAGCTCCTTGCCCAAGGCGTCCTTCGGCTTGTGGAGGCCCGGGGTGTCCACGATGACTATCTGGGAGCTCGGCGTGTTTACCACGGCGCGGAGACGTTTGCGCGTGGTCTGCGCCACGGGACTCTCGATCGCGACCTTCTGTCCCAGACACGCATTGAGCAAGGTGGACTTTCCGACGTTTGGACGTCCGACCAACGCCACGAAGCCGCTCCTGAACGAATTGTCCATGGTGTTCCTTTCAGTGGATCGAATTCATGCACCGCTACGCGTAGATGCCGCATCGCATGAGAAACGCCCTCACAAACACGATGATGCCTACGAGCGCCACGATGACGCACAACGACCATACGGCACCCGCCGATATGTCCTTGGCCCGTCCCGCCAAGGGATGGTACTCCGGCGACACCAAGTCGACCACCGTCTCTATGGCGGTGTTTAGCAACTCGGCGGCGATGACGACGCCACAGCACAGGATCACGACGGCCCAGCTGATGAGGTCAAACTGGAGCAAGATCCCCATCACGATGGCAAACGCGCCGCCGCAGACCATGACTTTGATGTTTCGTTCCGTAGACCATGCCGTGTGAAACCCCTGTATGGCAAAGAGGAAGCTTCGCACGAAGGTGGGGTGGTTCTCCTTCTTTCCGGGAATCATGGCGCATCTTCTCCCTTGTGGCGCGTGAGAACGACACCACCCAGATCGCGATCGGTGCGCATGAGGGACAGAAGCTCGTCCTCGCGCGCCTCCATGACTTCCGCCTCTTCGTCTTCGACGTGGTCGTACCCCAGCAGATGCAACATGCCGTGGACGAGCAGCAGGCGCGTCTCGTCAGCCTCGGTCGTACCGAATCCTTGGGCTTGCGTGGCGATGTATGACGGGGCGATCACGATGTCGCCGAGCTGGCAGGGCTCGCCCTCCGCGAGCAGGGGATCGTCGGGCCTCTCGCACTCCAAGGAGATGACGTCGGTCGGCCTGTCCTGGCCGCGCCACTCGAGGTTCAGCTCCTGCATGCGCTCGTCCGTGACCACGGAAACGGACACGTCGCAGAATCTTCGGACGCCCTCCTCCTCCAAGACCTTGCCGCAGATGGAGGTGATCTCCTCCTCCGTGATCGCGCATTGCAATCCGTCCTCCAGCTGTATGTCTACCTCACACGTCATGCCCGACACCACCTTCCCTTGCCCGGTAGGCATCGACGATCCGCGCAACGAGCGTGTGCCGCACCACGTCGGTTGCGTCGAGGTCTATGAATGCGATGTCTTCCAAGTCCTTCAACACCTCGCGTGCGACCTCGATGCCCGAGGTCCCCTTGAGATCGCGCTGCGTGACGTCGCCGGTGATGACGAACTTGGAGGAGAACCCCAACCTCGTGAGAAACATCTTCATCTGGTCCGGCGTGGTGTTTTGCGCCTCGTCGAGAATCACGAAGGCGTCGTTGAGCGTGCGGCCGCGCATGAAGGCCAGAGGCGCGATCTCGATGACGCCCTGCTCTATGAGGGCGTTGCCCCGTTCCCGGTCCGTCATGTCAAAGAGCGCGTCGTATAGCGGACGTATGTAGGGATCGAGCTTCTCTTGGAGGGTGCCCGGCAGAAACCCGAGCGACTCCCCCGCCTCCACCACCGGGCGTGCGAGCACGACGCGTGCCACCTCGCGCCTCTTCAGAGCCGCCACCGCCATGGCCATGGCCAGATAGGTCTTTCCCGTGCCCGCGGGACCGAGGCCGAACGTGATGGTGTGGCTCCGGATGGCCTGCACGTAGCGCGTCTGGCCCTTGGTCTTGGGGCGTATGGCGCGACCGCGATAGGTGAGCAGGATGTCGTACTGCGGAACTTCCGATGCGGTCGCCCCCCGAGATACCTGCGAGATGGCCAGCTCCACGTCGGAAGTCGAGGGTTCGTCCCCCGACTCCACGACCTGTATGAGTCGCGAGAAGACAGACGTCACCTGGTTCACGACATCGGCGGCGCCCGTCACCGAGACTTGGTTGCCGCGCACCGTCACCAAGGCGTCGAACGCAGACTCTATCCGTCGCAACAGGACGTCCGACGCCCCCATGAGAAGCGCCGGATCCACTGAATCAGGAATGGTAAGACACACACGCGTAGGCTCCAAGCAACTACCCCCGAATCATGCTCCCGACAAAAACCCTTGACGAGGCGCTACTCGCTCTCCGAGCTGCTCGAGCTTGCGTTGGCAGTCCTGTCTTGCGTAACCTCGTCGATGCTCGAGCTTGCGTTGGCAGTCCTGTCTTGCGTAACCTCGTCGATGGTGCTCTGGTCGACTTCCTTCTCCTTGAGCGCCTCTCCAAGCTTGTCGTTTTGCTCCTTGATGTCTGCGGCGCTCTGGCCAAACACGGTCATCCAACCCGTGACGCCGTTTCCCGTCGTCTTCACGTCGTACGTACCCGGGGCGGCCTCGAGCGTGAAGAGCACCTTTCCCTCGACGTCCTGGTCTATGACGGTCGTCTTGCCGTCAGAGGAGGTGATGGTGAGGTGGAAGCTTCCCTTCTCGGTGAACGGGCTCACGCAGATCACCTCTCCCTCTTTCAGGTCGATTGCGGAGCCGCTGGTGGCTGACTGATCGCTTCCGGCGTTCTCCGCGGTGACTTTGATGCCGGAGGCCTCCGTCAGCGCCTCCTGCGTATAGGAGACCTTGCCACCCCCGCAGCCGACAAGCGCGAGCGCAAGTACGAACATGGCAACGATCCCGGTCAGCTTTTTATGCAACATAATTGCCACCTCTCTCTGCGATTTGCATTACACTTCTGCGTCACTATGATAGCCCATGTGCCGAAGACTTACCAAAGCGAATTCCCTCTACGGCAAGAAGGGCCTTTTGACAT
>CACXZL010000422.1 GCA_902772085.1 uncultured Coriobacteriaceae bacterium
CCAGCGGTCGTCATACCGCACACGCGCGTTATGGCCATCAGCATCACCACGCTCTGAAATGCATTGAGCATAGACCCTATGGTATTCCAAATATAGGCAGAGCGTACGGCCTTCGAATCGTTTCCGTCCTGTGTCTTCATCCGCCCCTATTCACTTGCTTTCCTCAGCGATTAAAACAACTACTATGCTATATTATAGTCTTAACGAAACAAGGGAGGGCGAGATGAAAGTCGTTATTTTAGCCGGCGGCCTCGGATCGCGTATCAGCGAAGAAAGCCATCTTCAACCCAAGCCCATGATCGAGGTGGGCGACAAACCCATACTCTGGCATGTAATGAAGGGCTATGCCCACTTTGGGTTCACGGATTTCGTTATTTGTGCTGGATACAAGCAACACATGATAAAGGAATGGTTTTCCGATTATTTCCTCCACTCCTCGGACGTCACCTTTGACTATACCGGTGGTTCATTGGTCACAGAGGTGCATGACACTCGTGTGGAGCCATGGCGCGTAACGGTGACGGATACGGGCTTCTTTACAAATACCGCAGGGCGCATTTTGCGAACGAAGCGCTACATCGGTGACGAAACCTTCATGCTCACCTATGGCGACGGCGTAAGCGACGTGGATCCAAACGACGTGCTTGCCGCCCACAAGGCGTCGGGGATGACGGTCACACTCACAGGCGTGACCATGAACCAGCGCTTCGGCGTGATGGACGTAGACAAAAACGGGCGCATTCGCACGTTTCGCGAGAAACATCCCGTCGATTCCGCAATGATAAATGGCGGTTTCATGGTCTGCAATCCCCGCGTGTACGATGTAATCGAGCAATCATGCGAGGATCCAGACGCGACTGACTTTTCAGGTGTGACGCTTGAGTGGATGGCAAGCCATGGCGAGCTGGGTTGCTATCACCACGATGGTTTTTGGGCATGCATGGACACGCAGCGCGACCACCGCATGCTCGAGAAAATGTGGCGTGAGGGCAACGCACCTTGGAAGGTTTGGTAAACCATGGGACTTGACAAGTCCACGTTCATAGCCACGCATTATTCTGGTCGGCGTGTGCTTGTAACGGGTTCTACGGGATTCAAAGGTGCATGGCTCTGCCATATGCTTACAAAACTGGGAGCCGACGTCTGCGGCTATGCTCTGAAGCCCCCCACCATTCCAAGCCTTTGGGAAGAGGCAAGCATAGCACCGGATGTAATTCAGGTTACAAACGACATTCGCGACTTTGCCGCACTTGAAAGCACCTTTCGCAGGTTTCAACCTCAAACGGTACTACACCTCGCCGCGCAACCCCTCGTGATAGAGTCATACGCACAGCCACGCTATACGTACGAGACCAATGTGATGGGCACAGTCAACGTATTGGAATGTGTACGAACTACGCCCAGCGTTACCTCCTTCCTTAACGTCACAACTGATAAGGTGTATGAAAACCGCGAGATCGAAGACTACGGATACCGAGAAGACGACAAGCTTGATGGCCATGATCCGTATTCCAATTCGAAAAGCTGCTCTGAACTCGTCACCCATTCTTACGCGTGCAGTTTTTTTGCGCAAGATGACCATGGTGGCTCAGCATACCGTTGTGCAATCTCGACCGCACGCGCTGGCAATGTCATCGGCGGAGGTGACTTTGCGGCACATCGTATCGTGCCAGACTGCGTCAGAGCAGCCCTAGAAGGCAAACCGCTCATACTTCGCAATCCCAATTCTGTGCGCCCTTTTCAACACGTGCTTGAACCTCTTGTGGCTTACTTGCTCATCGCTGCCCTACAGGTCGAAGACGGCACGAAGCAAGGATGGTACAACATCGGCCCAAGCAAACAAGACTGTATAACTACGGGACAACTCGTTACGTACTTTGCAGAGGCATGGGGCAACGGCTTCAAATGGGAAACACAGATGAAGGCTGGTCCACACGAAGCGAATTACTTGAAGCTAAACAACGATAAGGCTCGGCAAGTCCTTGGCTGGCAACCGTGTTGGAACGTACGAGAAGCAGTTCAAAGGACCGTCGACTGGACGCGTGCTTGGCAATCTGGCAATGCGCGTAAAGAAATGGATAGGCAAGTCCAAGACTACTTAGGAGCTCTGGCATAAATGGCTTTCGAGGATATGACCGAGGAGCAGGCACGCAATCAAATCCTTGCGCTCACAGCAGAGTATGCGCAGAGGTACAAGATGCCCCGTAAGCCTTTTCATGAAGGTGATCGCATACCTTACGCTTCTCGCGTCTTTGGACACGAGGAGATGGTCAACCTCGTGGATGCCTCCTTGGAGTTCTGGCTCACTGCTGGACGCTGGACCGAGCAATTCGAGCGCGAGTTTGCCCAGTATATAGGCGCGCGATACTGCTCGGTCGTCAATTCAGGCTCATCAGCAAATCTTCTGGCGTTTTGGGCTCTCACTTCCCCACTCCTCGGCGATCGTTCTCTCAAACGCGGAGATGAGGTCATTACCGTTGCGGCGGGGTTCCCTACGACAATTGCACCCATTATCCAATACGGTGCCGTTCCCGTATTCCTAGATGTGACTATCCCCCAG
>CACXZL010000423.1 GCA_902772085.1 uncultured Coriobacteriaceae bacterium
GTGTCCTCGATGCGGAGCACCATCCGTCCGCCTTGCGACTTGACGACAAGCCATGACATGAGGGCGGCGAAGATGTTCCCCGCATGCATGCGCCCCGTCGGCGAAGGCGCAAACCTTCCGACGGGGCGCTTAGTGAAACCTTTTTCGTTATGCGCGTTCATTTGCGAAAGCGAAACCGAGCTCGAACGCTTTCACATTCGACTCGATGGTCTTCGGAGGCACACGGCCTTCGATGACTTTGCTCCACAATTCCAAACCGAATCCAAGCTGCGACTCAAGTGCGCCGAGAATCGCGACGTTCTCGCACTTGGCATTACCAGCTTCAACGGCAAGATCATGCGCTGGAATGAGCACGGCGCCAGCGTCTTCGAGCTTGCGGTGCGCGTCAGCTGGCATCGAGGCGAACCCGCATGCAACGGGCAGCGGCTTGATCGTTTCATCGGCAACGAGGAGATAGCCGCCCTGCTTGAGGAAAGCAATGTTGCGCAACGCTTCGGTCGTCTCGAACGAAACGACGATATCGGACTCGCCCACATCGGCAACCATGGTGTTGACCTTGTCACCATAGCGAACGACTGTCATTACAGCGCCACCACGTTGGGCCATGCCGTGAATCTCCGAAACTTTAACCTCGAAACCCGCTGCCAACGCAGCACGCGCAAGCAGATCGGCAGCGAGAATCGTGCCTTGACCGCCAACACCACAGAGAAGAACCGTTTTCGCGCTCATCGTACACCGCCCTTCTCCGAAGATGCTGGTACCTGCTCGATAGCCGAGAACGCGCAGTATTGCGCGCATTGCCCGCAACCGATGCACATGGCGGCGTCGATGCATGCAATTCCTGTTTCTGCATCTTTCGATATTGCAGGGCAGCCGAGCGTTGCACAGACGCCACACGAACGGCAATCGCCATTGACGAAGTAATGCGGCTTGCGTTGACGGTGCAGCAGCACACATGGAGCCTTGAATACGAGGACCGACAATTCGTCAGCCTGATCCTTGGTTGCTACTTTCAGCGCACCCCTCACAGCTTTCATGTCATGCGGGTCGACAACCGAAACGTTCTCGATGCCAAGCGCTTCGAGCACGCCGACCAAGTCAAGTTCACGACTCTCACGGTTCTGTAGCGTGACGCCGTTGAACGGATTTCCCTGACGACCAGTCATCGCCGTCGTTCGATTGTCGAGGATGCACACCGTACCAGCGCCCTTGTTGTAGACCGTCGTAATGAGCGAGGACAGACCGGAATGCCCGAACGTCGAATCGCCGATGACCGCCACGACCGGCTGATGCTCGCGTCCTGCAAGGGCCAGCTCGAAACCATGCGACATCGACACCGAGGCGCCCATGTCGACACAGGTATCCATTGCTGAGAGCGGCGGGAGCGTGCCGAGCGTGTAGCATCCGATGTCGCCTGTCACTATCGCTTTAATACGCGAAAGCTCCTTGAAGACCAATCGATGCGGGCATCCAGCACACAAAGCAGGCGGACGGCCGGGAACATCGCCAGGAGACTCGATGTGTTCCGGTGCCTCGAAACCAAACGCGCGCTTGATGAGGCCCGGACTCAATTCCCCATCGCGCGGCAAGTCGCAGGGGAAGTCTGCGACCTCGACGCCGAGCGCGCAAACCTCACTTGTAAGGTAATCGGAACCTTCCTCGATCACGTAGAGCGCATCAACGCTGTTTGCAAACGACGTAACCTTCTCCTTCGGAAGCGGCCACGTCACGCCGAGCTTCAAGACGGAAGCCTCAGGCAGTGCTTCGATAACATGCTGGTAGACGGCACCACAGCATACGACGCCGATTTCGCTGCCGCGCTTCACGACCTCGTTGAATTCGCATTGCTCAACCCATTCCTCGAGTTGTGCGATACGCTCGAGTTGTACTTTGCGGCGAGGTTTGGCGAAAGCAGGCATCATAACCCATTTGGCTGGATTCTTTTCATAGGATTTAAGTTCGTAGTCAACCTTTTCACCAGTCTCAACAGGCGTTTTTGTATGCGAAACGCGCACCGTCGAGCGAATCATGAACGGCACGTCGAAACGCTCAGAAAGTTCATAGGCCTTCTTGGTGAATGCCAACGCCTCAGATGCATCGGCAGGATCGAGAATGGGCACATGGGCGGCACGAGCGTAGAAATGCGAGTCCTGCTCGTTTTGCGAGGAATACATGCCGGGATCGTCGGCGGCCAAAATCACATATCCGCCGTTGACACCTGTATAGGCAGCAGTGAAGAGCGGATCAGCCGCAACGTTGACACCGACGTGTTTCATGGTGGAGAGAACACGCGCACCGGCAGCAGACGCTCCCACGCCTACTTCTACGGCCACCTTTTCGTTCGTGCACCATTCGGCATACACGCCTTCGTAGGTTGCAAACGATTCCATCGTCTCCGTCGATGGCGTACCGGGATATGCGACACCGATAGTCGCTCCAGCTTCCCATGCGCCACGGGCAATGGCCTCATTGCCTGACATTAATTGCATACACACACCAACCTTCTCGTCTTTATTTCTCAACTTGACGCTTACGGTCGCTCTCTGAACAAGAGGCAGA
>CACXZL010000424.1 GCA_902772085.1 uncultured Coriobacteriaceae bacterium
CAACCCCACCATCAAGAACGTTCAGGACGGCGTGGCTGCCTTCAAGGCCTCAGGCGCAGACTGCATCGTGGCTGTGGGCGGCGGATCGGCCATGGACACCGCGAAGGGCATCGGTATCATCGCCGAGAATCCCGAGTTCGCAGACGTCGTCTCCCTTGAGGGCGTTGCCGACACCAAGAATCACGCCACCTTCACCATCGCTGTTGCCACCACCGCTGGCACTGCGGCCGAGGTCACCATCAACTACGTCGTGACCGATCCCGAGAAGGAGCGCAAGTTCGTGTGCGTGGACGTGAACGACATCCCCGACGTGGCCGTCGTCGACCCCGACATGATGGCCTCCATGCCCGCAGGTCTCACCGCCGCTACTGGTATGGACGCGCTCACCCACGCCATCGAGGGCTACACCACCCGTGGCGCCTGGCAACTCTCTGACATGTTCCACCTGGAGGCCATCCGCACCATTAGCCGCAACCTGCGCGACTCCTACGCCGAGGCAAAGAGCGGCGTTCCCGGCAGCGGCCGCGAGGGCATGGCGCTCGGTCAGTACATCGCAGGCATGGGCTTCTCAAACGTTGGCCTGGGCATCGACCACGCCATGGCTCACACGCTCTCTGCCCACTACGACACCCCGCATGGCGTTGCCTGCGCAATGCTGCTCCCCATCGCGATGGAGTACAACAAGCCCGTCGTGACCGAGCGTCTGGCCGACGTGGCCGTTGCCATGGGCGTGGACACTACCGGCATGAGTGTCGATGAGGCAGCCGATGCCGCCATCGCCGCCGTGCGCCAGCTCTCCGCCGACGTAAACATCCCCAAGACCTGCGACGGCTTGGTGGAGGCCGACCTCGACCAGCTCGCGAGCGATGCGCTTGCCGACGCCTGCTATCCCGGCAACCCGCGCGAGGCTGATCACGAGACCGTGAAGGAGCTCTTCCGCAAGATCATGGCATAACCATCTTGTAGCCGCATAAGGGAGGGCCGTCCTCCGCCCTTTATCCTTTGGACTCCGCGCTGTGCGAGTCGGCCTAAGGGCGGGACAGGTGACGGCCCTTCCGCGGTTTCGATTCGAACGATAGGGAAGTGAGCCGGCGGGAACTTCGTTCCAGCTTTACTAAGTTAATGAGAGGCCATCGCGGCCGTTGATGGCGCGCTCTCCGCCGTTGGCAGCTTTTTGAAGTCTTCTGCACGATGTGTGGTTTTCAGGTAGTCCTCCCGGGAAGCTCCGCCTGTGGGTTTGAGCACTTGAGCATCGCTATCGAGAACAGGTTGCCAAAGGTATTGGACCCGCACGTCATCTTTGTGATGAGCTTGTTTTTGTTCGCGGCTTCCACCTGTGCGTTGGAGGGCCCGGGCGTGGCGGTCGTGACGATTGCGTCCACGTGACGCCTCACCTCGCGCTGGAGCTCGACGAACTCTGGTGTCTCGCTCCTCCGGGGTTTCCTCGCTTCGTCTCGACTCCCGGCGCGTCTGATCGGCGGTGGACTTCGGTGCGAATCCGAGCTTTCGGCAGGTAGGAATGGCAGTATCCTGGGCTCGAGGCGACCGCGAGCTCGAGGTTGGTGGCTGCCGTTTCGTCCGTTTTCACGCGCGCACGGGAGTACCGTGTGCATAAACGGACACTTAAGAATCGGAAACGACGTTATCGTGTCCGGAAAAGCACACGCATGTGTTCACCGCGCGCACAAACGGACATTCCAGCGTCGGAAACGGCACTTTCGTGTCCGGAAAAGCACACGCACGGGTGCGCCGCGCGCAAAAACGGACTCATCGGTGTCGGAAACGGCGCCTTCGTGTCCGGAAAAGCACACGCTCGAACTACGCCTTTTGCCTTGTCTTCGGAGGTGTCGACGGGGGCATCGGCAGCGCCTGTGGCGAGTGGGGCGTCTCCATTTGGGCTTGCATTTGGGGTCGAAATATAGGTTCTCATTCCCAGGAGGCGGCGTGTCGTCCTATGCGGGGACCGGGTACTCGTACGACCTCGCGTAGAGTCCCTCGGGCGCTATGTCGACCTTGCCGTCGAGCCATGTGAGCACGCCGTGCCTCACCTCGAGGGTGTCGAAGGCTGCCTTATCCTCAAGGCACGCGAACGCGGGCAGCTCGAAGAGCTCGGTGCAGTCCACCAGCCGCGTCTCGCCCGTGGAGAACGTCACGAGTATTATGTAGTCGCCCGTGTCTCGCACGCCGGTCACGAGCATGCCCTCCTGAGGCTCGCTCGCGTATACGATCCCGTCCACTTCATACATCGTGCGTCACTCCCCCTCAATGCGTGCGGACGCGACGCCCCGCACCGCGTCGCTCCATGCGGCATACACCTCGTCCTCGTGCGTCGCGAGCCATCCGGAGACCATGCGGTACTGTTTGCGCGGCAAGCTGCCGGCGAGGATGTCTCCGTCCAAGGGCGGCGAAGTCTTGCGGTCTCCGTATCGAACGTGAACGTGCGGTTTGTTATGCCGCCCTCATCTTCGTAGTACATGCTTATCGCTATCCCGCGAAAGCGGCCAAGCTCTGGCATGTGACATCCCTTCGAAGCGTCCATTACTGACCAGTCTAGTATA
>CACXZL010000425.1 GCA_902772085.1 uncultured Coriobacteriaceae bacterium
GCCCACGATGGCGTTCATGGGCGTGCGGATGTCGTGCGACATGTTTGAGAGGAACGTCGTCTTCAGCTCGCTGGCGTGCTCGGCCTCCTCCAGGGCCTCGGACAGAACCTCCGCGCGCTTCATCTCCTCGCGGCGCGCGGCGGTGGTGTCCGACTTCATGAGCAGATAGAAGTGCGCGCCGCGGTCTATCACGTAGTACACGAAGTTCTTGTGGAAGAGCTCGCCCTCGATGTCGCAGGAGATGCCCACCTCGTAGGGCTCGCTCTGCGCCAGAGCCTTCTCCACGCTCGCCATGCTCAGGGCGTCGATCGCGTCCTTCCTCTCCTCGGGAGTGCCGTGCAGCACGGGCTCCACGCGCTCGCGCAGGTACTCGTCGTAGGTGCCCTCCCGCTCATGCGGAAACAGGCTGCCTCGCCCGATTCGATCTCCGTCGCCTATGACCACGCGGTACGCGCCGTCCATGAGATAGCAGATCATGTCGAACTGCTCGATGAGCGCCTTGTTGAGGATGGTCTCGGTCACCAAGGCGTCGTTGCACATCGTCTCGGTGACGAACGCCATGACGTCACCGGCTCCGGGCTGGGTGGCGAGGCGCGTCTCGAGTCGGACGAAGCACTTGTTTCCATCGTCGGTGCGGCAGAGCATGGTCTTGTCCACCGCGACGCGACCGCTCTCGTAGCAGCGCAGCAGGCCCTTCCTCGTCAGTAGGATGAGGTCGCCTCCCTCGTCCGTCGTGCCCACGACGTGTTGCAGCAGGTTGTCGATGAACTCGGTATAGGTGCGGGCTTCCTGGTAGGTCTCGTATATGCCCTTTCCCATGCGCTCTTCTATCCTGTCCTTCGTGAGGATCACCTCAAACACCGCCGCGTATTCGTGGGAAAGGGCGTCGAGCCCTCGCTTCAGCTCGTCGTAGAGAGACGTCGTCCGGTTGCCGCTCTCCTCCATCCTCCCAAAGATCTGGAAGATCACCCAGAGGATGATGCTTACGAAGACGCTGCCGCCCAGCAAGATGCCTCCTATCACGATGTCGGGCTTGCCGAAGAGGCCTACGGCTACGTATCCGATGAGGAAGAAGACGAGCAGCACGAATGGGATCTGCAAGACGACGTGCGGACCGCTCCAGTTCTTGGATTGGACCATCATGCGTATGAAGCTCACGTACCGTGCGATGTTGTACACCATCAGGCAGCTGCCGAGAAAGATCATGACGTATATGAGCGCACTCATGTATCCTCCTGCAGAGACGGTGTGTGACATATGGGCGGCAAGGAGACGGAGAAGGTTTCCTCGCATCATATTCCTAGCATACCATGAGCGGGCGCCAGAACGCATGCAAACGAGCATGGCTTTGGGGTACTATGGCTTGGCAACATCCTTTTGAGGGCGTTTGGGGGCGAGATGCGGACGCTGCGCGTGTCGGTGCGAAGGCTGGTGGAGTTTCTTGTGCGCTCGGGCGACATCGACTCGGAGGGCGACTGGCGCAGCCGGGTCGGGGCCATGCAGGCCGGCAGCGACATACACCGGACGTTGCAGGCCGCCGGCGGCAAGGCCTACCGGGCGGAGGTGCCGCTAGCGTGCACCGTCTACTTTCCCGACGGCGCCTTCAGCCCGCATGCCGCACGGCTCGACATCCGTGAGGAGGCCGTGCGCGACCAAGGCGGCTTTCTCCTTCGCGTGGAGGGCAGAGCGGACGGCATCGTGGACGACGGCGCACATCCGCTCGTGGTCGATGAGATCAAGGGCGTCTCGCGCGACGTCTCCTCCCTCGAAGAGCCCGCCGCCGTCCACGAGGCGCAGGCGCTCTGCTATGCCTACCTCTACCTTCGCGGTACCCGAGGGCCGTCTGCGCTTTCGACTGACTTCACGCGTGAGGTCGTGGTCAGGCTCACCTATGCGAGCATGACCACCGGCGAGGTGCGCCAGATCGAGCGCGTGCGTGCCGTGCCCGACGTCGAGGCCTGGTTCTTCTCCCTGCTCGGCGCCGCCTGTCGCTGGGCGGCATGGCGCGTCGGCCACGACGAGGAGCGGGAGCGCACGCTCGCCTCACTTGCCTTTCCCTTCGTTCCGCGCGACGGCCAGCGCGAGCTCGCGGACGCCGTCTCCCGCACGATTCGCACAGAGGGGCGTCTCTACGCGCAGGCGCCCACCGGATCGGGCAAGACGGTAGCGACCCTGTACCCTGCGCTCAAGGCCATGGGCTCGGGCGGTGCCGCGCGCATCGCCTACCTCACGGCGAAGACCACGACGCGGCGCTCGGCCCTCGAGTGCCTCGATCTCCTCAGGCGACAGGGCCTTGCGGCAAACGTGCTGGTCGTGACCGCGCGCGACAAGATCTGTCTGCTCCGTCGAGGTGCGCGCGACGGTGCGGTGCGGTCGCGGCCGCTGGCGTCGCTCTGCAACCCCGTGGAGTGCCCGCTCGCCCGCGGGCACTACGACGCGGTCAACGACGCGCTCTATGAGGCCATCACCGGCTACGACGTGCTTGACTTTCCTGCCATCGACGAGGTGGCGGCGCGCCATC
>CACXZL010000426.1 GCA_902772085.1 uncultured Coriobacteriaceae bacterium
ACTTGTCCCTGGGCGACTTTACGGACCCAAAGAAAATACTCCCCGTAGACTCCGTCTCTGCCGGAGCAACTGCTGAGGAAATACAGATCTTCGGAGAGCGTGTAGACACGCATCATGGTGACCACAATATGATTCCCGATTTCTCTCGCGTGGGCCAGTTGTACTGGAATATTTGGAATACAGCCAAGGGAGAGCAGCTTGATGGCGTCATAGGCGTCGATCCTTTGTTCTTGCAGCGCGTTCTCAAGCTTATCGGCAAAGTGGATACAAGCTATGGCGTGTCGGTGGACGGAGACAATGCAGCATCGATGATCCTCAACGAGTGTCTCTTCCTTGGATGGGAACGTGAGAAATGCGACGATTTCTATACTGAAGTTGCTTCTCTTTCATTCGACAGGCTTCTTTCGCAATTGGGGTCGTTAGACACGCTCTCCTTCATGGAGATGGTCGCGGCATCCGCCACTGAGGGCCGCTGCAATGCATGGGTAAAAGACGATGCCATAGAAGATCATATAAAGACGGCAGGGTTTGGCTGGGAGCTTCCCCATGATGCCACAGCACCTATGCTGGGTGTATTCTTGAGCGATTTAAGCACTTCAAAGGCACCGTATTACCTCAGCTTGGATACGAGCTTAAGCGAGCCGAGAGTAAACCCAGACGGGACGAAGACTTACACTGCCACTTCGGTCATCAAGCACAATATGGATCGTTCACTCCTATACGATGATTTGCCCAACTATATCGTGACTGGATGGTCAATCATCGCGGATACTCGTAGCAGAGTCGAGCTCTTGGAAAGGGTGACGCTGATAGCACCTGAGGGAGGTAAAATCTCGAATGTTCAGTCGAGCTATGCTGATTCAGTTGTGCCCGTCTCGGAAGCCGGTTTCTCTGAGTACTCATTTCAAGGCAACAACACATGGGCTACCGACCTACGAATAGACGCAGGCGAGTCTTGTACCATCACCTATACGGTGACCGTTTCTTCGAAAGCTGTGCAGCCACTGCAGATACGGCAGTCACCGCTTGTCCCCCATGAGGTGCGCGGTGACTAGTGGACCGTTCCACAACCACCGACAATGCGAGCACTGATGAAACGCCCGCGCTCTTTGCGTCTCACGCGGAGTTTGACGACCCTTTGATTCATTATATACGGTTGGCAAAGAACCTTGGAGGGGCTGGAGGATTCAAAGAGGGGATGAGAAGGGCGGCGGAAGCGGGCAACGACTGGTGCTGGATTATGGACGACGACGTGATACCTGAGCAAGATGCGCTGCAGGGATTGCTGGACGCGCATTCGTATCTTGCATCAAAGGATATAGCTCCAAGCTATCTTGCCAGCTGCGTGTACGGTCCTCACGGCGAAGTGATGAACGTCATTATTGAGAGGTTCACGTGGTGGCGACACTCGCCTTTCGGTTGGCGTGAGGGGCAGTTTGCCGATGCGTTTGGGTGTTTTGGGATTGATGTTTCGTCAAGTGGGGTACAACAGAACCATCGACAAACGAAAGGGGACATCATGGCAGGATTTGATCTTGGCGAGGGCGTTCGTAAGGTATTTCTGGCTGGTGTGGGTGCCATCGCTATGGGGGCGGAGAAGTCCCAGCAGATCATCGAGGATCTGGTGAAGAAAGGCGAGGATACGGTAGCGCAAGGCAAGTCTATAAACGAAGAGCTGACCCGCAAGGCAAACAAAGCCGCGAGCGAGACGCAGGACTCCTTCCTGCGCATGCATCTGGAAGGCATGACGCCCGAGGAGCGCAAGGCCTACGCGCAGAAGGTCGCCGACATGGCCAACGACATCGACCAGAAAGGCAAGACGGTAGAGGCTGAGGTCGAGGTCGTGGAAGACGGCGAAGAGGAGGCCAACGCGGCTGAGGCCAGCGAAGAGTAAGCACCCAACGTGGCGGCAAGTGAAGTCCAGAAGGATACACAAGCAAAAGAGACAAACGCAGACGCTGGCGTAGACGAGGACGCCGAGCGTCTGCGTGTTTGGTATGAGCAGGTGCTTGGCGAGCGTCCATCTCGTGAGGAGACGATTGGGTTGCTTGGTGGAAGGGCCAGCGACTCCTCGAGCTATGGAAACACGCGTCGTGCACGCTATACTCGCATCGTGCAGATGCTCGCCATCGTACGGAAATACGACATTTTGCATGGTCTTACCCCCTCGTCTTTGAGAAAGATGCTCGAGGAACTCGGTCCCACGTTTGTGAAGGCCGGACAGATTCTGTCGATGCGCTCGGAAATCCTGCCCGAGTCGTTTTGCCGCGAGCTTGCGAAGCTCCGTACTGAAGTCGAGCCCATGGCTCGCGAAGAGGTTCTGTCGACGCTGAGGGCAGAGTATGACGTTCCTCTCGAGAAGATATTTGACGCCATCGACGATGCGCCGCTCGGTTCCGCATCGGTCGCACAGGTGCACAAGGCACGACTCATCACGGGCGAGACGGTAGCTATCAAGCTGCAACGGCCAAACGTGCGTCGCATCATGGCGCAGGACATCGGCATCATGCGTTCGCT
>CACXZL010000427.1 GCA_902772085.1 uncultured Coriobacteriaceae bacterium
TTCAAACTTATCCGATCGTGTACGGATAAGTTTTGTGAAATGGGCATCTTTTCCCTGCCGACGGGCACCAGACCCGCCCGAGCGAACGGAGTGAGAGTTGACAAGGAGAACAAGGACGACGGGGCATGGCGACCATCTCGCGAGGCCTGCGTGTCACGCGGGCAGCAAACCATCGTTGGGCATTTCCTACGACCGAGACGCGCGACCGGGATCGCGTCCTAGAGACGCGTCCGCCACAATAGCTTGCCCGGAGTGGCCCACACTGCCGCGCATCGCCGCATGCTAGAATGGGACTGTAGGTGCGAGCGGAGGGAGCGCCATGGCGCGAAAGCTGCCCATAGGGATTCAGAACTTCGAGAAGATACGCAAAGACGGGTTCGTCTACGTGGACAAGACCTCCTACGTGTGAGCGCTACGCATTGACCGTCCCGAACGACGAGGTGAAGTGGGGCCTTGTGGAGAGCTTGCTGCCCGCGTATGCGCCCGGTTACTCCGAGCTGCACCTCGTGGGCTGTGCCTTCGACTCGGACACGCACCTGCTCAGCGATTGGGCGGTCATGTAGTCGCGACCCCCGGAGTCGATGCGAAAAGCCCTTTCGGACGAGCATGTACAGCACTCGGTACTCGGTGTCGCGGAAGGGGCCGGTGTCGCGGAAGGAGCGATAGTAGGCGACTTTGTTTTCCAAGGTGACCCGAGAGAACAAAAGCGAGGTGAACACCAAGGCGGCTCGCTCAGCCAAGGGGCCAGAAGCCGAACAAGAGGCCGAGGCGTTCGAGCGCGAAGAGAGGCTGTCGAAGTGGTGCAAGCCTGATGCCGGTCACTCGGCGTGAGCCCGCCCACGTGGATTGTCGCGTCGACCGACACCTCACTCGGACAGGTCAATCTCAACGCGCTCGATGCCGTTCGCATCCATGTGGGCGCCTATAGCCTCGACGAGTTCGGGTACGTCCTCAAAGATGACGTCCTCCGCGACGTTCCAGTCCACCCCGTCGTAGTCGTGAGAGATGCGGTTGCGCATGCCCGCCATCGAGAGCAGCGGCACGTCCGCGCCAAGGTCGACGCCACGCCGTCTGAGCGCCGCTGCGGCTTCGCCTATCACCTGCAGGTGCATCGCGACTTCCATCTGGAGGTGGTGGCTCCTGCCCAAACGCTCGCGGGTGAGCCAGCCGGATGCCTCCATGTCCACGATTGCCTTCGCGTACTTGTACATCTGCTGGACGAGCTCGTCGCCTTTGCGCCTGGTCGCGTTCATACCGCCACCGCCTCGGAGAGCGCCGAGTCGCGGAAGGGGCCGGGAAGCAGCTGCGAGACGTCGAACACGTCTACGTCCTTCCCCGTCGCCTCTGCGACGCCCTCTGCGACGCCGTATATGCTTATGGCGCGCGCATCGCCCCTGTCTACGAGCAGGTCTATGTGTACCCCACGGGCACTCGCCGCGCGACCCCTCACGCATGGCGCGCCCTGAGCTCGTCGGCGCGCGCGAAGGCCTTGTCAACGGAAGTCGTGTACCGACCTGCCTCTATGTCCGCGACCCAGCGTCCCACGGCGTCTAGCAGCCTCGCCTCGACGCGCGCCGGCTCGATGGCCTCCATCCGCGACCGCCTACGAGCTCGTCCCGCGCGTCATCGAGGAAGCCTCGTCGCGCCGAATACGCTCGGACCAATGGCGATGTACGCCCGAGAGCTGGCACGACGAGGCAGGACGGCGGGCCCGACTCGATTTCCATGGGTCCACGGCACGCCACGAACCCAGTCCGTCAAGAAGGCACCGGTCCAGACCGAGGTGGTCCGCATCAGGCGGAGGTCCCTCCTGCCCAAGTGCGGCGAGCCCGCCGCGTGGCACGTCGGCCAGGCGTCGCCTCTCGGCGACAACGAGGTGTAGCCCTCGGCGGGGATGCGCGCGTCAGACGAGGGCGGCCACCTGCGGCATAGACGAGGTGTCGAGCGTCCTCAGCCGATAGGTCGCCTCCAGGTTCAGCCAGTACTCCGCCGAGGTACCCAGGGCCCAGCCGAGCAGCCAGGCCACCTCCGGCGTTATGGGCCTCCTGCCCGCCACGATGTCGGCGACCGCCGACGCCGGCACGCCTATCGCCCCCGCCAGCCTGCCTTGGGAGATCCCGAGCGGTTCGAGGAAGCCCTCGAGCAGAATCTCGCCGGGCGTGGAGAGGTACTCGCTAATGGTAGTCACAGAACTCGACCTCCTTCGCCGTCCCGTCCGACCACGTGAAGCAGAGCCTCCACTGGTCGTTCACGCGGATGCTGTGCTGTCCCGACCTGTCGCCGGAGAGCCTCTCGAGGCGGTTGCCGGGTGGGACCCTCAGGTCCTGCAGGCTGGTGGCGGCACCGAGGTGCTGCAGCCGCCTCGCGAGCTGCCTCCTGAGCGCTGGTGGCACGTACCTCGGGCACGGCCCCTCGCCCTCCCAGAAGCGCCTCAGCCCCTCGTCCCTAAACTCCAACGCAACCTCCCCCGGCTCGTCCGACGCGCATAAGTATACCACTGAGGCAATCCGCCGCGCCGCATGTTGCGCCCCGACCCTGCGCATTGGCGCCGGGGCGCGTCGAGGGCAGCTTCCTGACAATCATTATGGCAACCATCTTCGCCCTGAGCCTGGTGCCGGCGGGGGCGTGGGCGGCGGACACCTATCCTCAAGGGGCGGAAGCGAAAGGCGACTTGGAGGAGAGCACGGGCGAGGCAAAGAACACGGGCACGCTCACGCTCGGCAACACGAAGCAGGGCAAGACCTTCGACGTGTACCGCCTGTTCGAGCTCGCCTCCTTCACCGACGAGAACAACGCCACGGGCAACCACGTCAAGGACACCGAGGCCTACAGCTACGTGATCAACAGCAACGTGGTGCGGATCAAAAACAAGCAGACCGACGGCAGCGTGGAGGTCACCACGACGCCCAACGCGTGGCTCGGCTTCCTGCACGAGAACGGCCCCGACGGGAAGACGTTCACGCTCAGCGCGCCGACTTCTCCGGTCGACCCCAACGGCTACGAGCACTACGACATCGAAACAACGGGAGCCAACGCCTGGAGCGACACCAACCACCCCTACGCCATGTGGTCGGACGGCTACGAAAGCGCAGGCCTGCCGCCGACCGCCAAGGCGGCAGTCTACTTCGTGATCGAGCGCGAGGCCGTCACGCTGAACCTGCCCAACCCGAAGTACGTTTGTGCCGAAAGCATGCCAAGCTCACTGATTCGCAATCGAACCTTGAGGACTACGACAGGGGCGAAGGCCTGATCTCCGTCCTCTTCTGGGCCAACGACAACGTGTACAAGTCCGGCACTGACTACAACAGGGGCCTGCGTAGACTGGAGGTCCACCGTCGAGACGAACCCCATGTCTGACGCAGACTCAACAGATGACGACCTCAACGCGTGCGCCAAGCGCTATAAGTCCGTCGACACTGCAACAATCGACGACAAGGACAACGGCGGCGTCTAGGTCGTTAACCAGACCGGCACCGAGCTCCCGAGCACCGGCGGCGTCGGCACCACCATCTTCTACGTGGCGGGCACCGCGCTCGTCGTGGGCGCGGTCGTGATGCTCGTCGCCAAGCGCCGCATGGGATCCGAGGCGTAAGTCCTCGAGACGCGGCGCGACAGCGCCTGCTCACGAGCCGGCCCCCGGTCTTTTGCGCGGAGCGTCGCCCTCCCGTCGCATGCCAGGTGCCACCCCCGACGCCGCAGCCGACTCGTGAAGGGAAGTCCCCCCTCAGCCATGGGCTCCGACGCGGGGCCCGGGCTTTGGAGACGCGGTTACCGCGCGCCGGACGCGCTACGCGCCTGCGACGGCGGCGCCCATCAGGTCGGCCATCC
>CACXZL010000428.1 GCA_902772085.1 uncultured Coriobacteriaceae bacterium
CTGGCAGGCCCGCGCCGTCCTCAGGTGCGACTTCGCCGGCGCCAGCCGCTCCCTCGTCTCCCGCTGGCGCTCGGTGAGGTTCCCCTCCCGCTTCAGCCACGCGTACTTGGTGCCCTTGAGCAGCTCGCGCTTCTCGGCGGACTCGCGCCGCTCCTCGAGCCTGGTCCTGTCCGTGGCCTGCGCGAACAGCTGCATCACGTGGAAGCGGTCGATCGTCTGCGCCGCCTGCGGCATCTGCTCCGCCACCGCCGCGGAGAACGACGCGCTCATGTCGCGGGTGACCTCCTCGACCGCGGAGCGGTCCCCGCCGTGGTCCTCGAGCTGGTCGCACATGCGCCCGACCGCGCCCTTGTCGTTGCCGTCGGCGACGGCGACGCAGCGCCTGCCGTCGAGGTCGAGCATGGTGGATATGTAGGTCTGGCCCTTGGCGCGGCTGGTCTCGTCTATGCCCACGCGGGTCACGCCGGAGTAGTCCGCCCCGGCCCTGGCCTGCGAGACGGCCCGCCCCAGCATGTCCCAGAGCCTGCGGTCGTCCTCGCCGAGCGACTCCGCCACTGCCCTGACGGTGGAGCCCCGCATGCAGGCGGCGAGCACCTGCGCCTCGAAGAGCGCCGTGAAGTGCGAGTTCGGCCGCACCTCCCAGGGCATGAGCACGGTCCTGACCCCGTGCTCGGGGCAGTCGGCCCTGGGCACCGCGCAGTGCACGTAGGTGCGGAACTGCCAGATGTCCAGGTGGCGCCAGGTGCGCTCGCGCGTGTCGTGCACGCCGCAGCGCCTGCCGCACACAGGGCAGGGCACCGCGTGCCCCCGCCTCCTGGCCACCCTCACGTGCAGCTCGTCGGCGCCGCCCTCCACCTCCTCGAACCAGGTCCCGGTGACCTCCCACGTGTCGTCGAGCCCCATCGACCTCTCGAAGAGGGCTGACAGCATCTCCGCATCCTGACGCATCCGAAACCTCCGCGGCCGCTTCACAGACTGACCACGGAATGGTAGCGCAAGCCGCCGCTCGGGGCCTCGCTTGCGCGCCCGCCTAGCCCGTGCTACCCACCAGAAACCCCGAAGAGCCCTTTTTTGCCCCGCGGGTGTCATCGACAAGCGAAAATGTCACCCCCGTCGTTCAGCGAAAATGTCACCCCCGGCATGTCCTGGGATACGCTTCTTCCGGAAGCGACCGGAAGGAGCCGACATGGACAAGGCGACGAAGGAGAGGGCCCTGGAACTGCTCGCGGAGAAGAAGGGCGGGGCCGGCATCACCTACGCGGACATCGGGGTCGTGACGGGCTACAGCAAGCGGCAGCTCATCAGGCTCTCCAAGGGGCTGGACGAGAGGGGCGCCGGCTCGCTCCTCGCCCACGGCAACGCCGGGGCGAGGCCGCACAACGCGGCGACCGACGACGAGGTCAGGGTGCTGCGGGAGCTCAAGCGCCCGTACCCCGACGTCACCATCGCCCACTTCCGCGACATATACATCGAGGACGTGATCGAGAACCCCGCGCGCGCCGCCGACGTCGAGAGGTACGGGCTCGTGCCGCGAAGCGCCTCGTGGTTCCGGAGGCTCTTCGAGCGCGAGGGCTGGAGGTCGCCCGCGCAGAGGCTGCCGGGGAGGGACGCCGCCGGCCGGCCGCACCCGATGCGCGCGCCGCTGCCCCGCGCCGGGATGATGGCCCAGGTGGACGGCACCCCCTACGACTGGTTCGGCGACGGCAGGCCCTGGTGCCTGCACCTCTCCGTCGACGACGCCACGACGGGCGTGCTGGGCGGGTGGTTCATGGAGCGCGAGTGCATGCGCGGGTACGCGCGCATGATGCGCGAGGTCGTGACGAGGCACGGCGCGCCGCGGTCGGTGTACGCGGACAAGGCGTCTGTGTTCAGGGCGGTCAAGGACGGGTCCCCGACCCAGTTCGCGCTCATGATGCGGGACCTCGGCATCCGCCTGATCTTCGCCGGCTCGCCGCAGGCCAAGGGGCGCGTCGAGCGGTACAACTCGACGGCCCAGATGCGGCTGCCCACCGACCTCGTCCGCTTCGGGGTCGGGGGCTACGACGAGATAAACCCGTGGTTCAACGACTTCTACGCGCCGTACCTGAACGCGAAGTTCTCCTACGCCCCGCGCGACCCGGCGAGCGACTTCTCGCCGCTGCCGGAGGGGCTGGACCTCAGCTCGGTGTTCAGGACGAGGGAGAGCAGGGTCGCCCGCGGGTGCTCCATATCCTACGGGCGGGTCACCTACGTGATGGCCGACGCGGACGGGGAGCTGCTCGAGGTCCCCGACGGCACCAGGCTGGACGTGCACGTGGACGCGATCACGGAGGAGATGTACGTGGAGCGGTCGGGCAGGCGCTGGGCCTGCGTGCCCGTCGCCGGGCGCGAGGTGCCGGGCCCCAGCGCCGTCCGGGACCGCCGGGACCTGCAGGACCTCCTCTCGGACATGCAGGGCGACGGCGCCGCGAGGGAGCGGTGACACGGGGGTGACATTTTCGCTGAACGTCGACACCAAGTCAGTCTTAGTGCAGAGGTCATAAGCTCGGGCAAGGAGGGACCATGCATAAACTCACATGCAACGCCGTCGCCTGTGGTCTGGCGCTCGTTCTCGCTCTCACGGGCTGTGGCGCCGCGGCCTCCCCTTCTGGCACGGCCACAACCGAGGCTGCCCCGCAGCAGGAGCCTGCACCAACCGAGCTTGCCGCCAACACCTACCAGATGCTCAGCCTCAACGGGCAGGACACCGCCGAGGCAGCCGCCGAGTACCTGAACAGCGGCTATACGGAGGCCGCCTATCAGCTCGTCCTGTTCGACGACGGGGGCGGGCTCATCTATGACGGCAGGTCCGTTGGCGCGGTCTCCTATACGCCCACGACGCTCACCATCGACGGAAAGCCCGCAGAGCTGGCATTCAACGCAGACCGGCTTGAGGTGACGTGGGGAAAGAACGAGCTTGTCTTCGACGCACACGGCACCCCCTCGCCCGCACGCGCCACCAGCACCGAATTTGCGGGCACCTACCAAGAGTCGGGCCTGAAGGACGGGCAGAGCGCCGAGCTGGTGCTCGAGCCCGCGGGAACGGGAACGTATCGCCTTGGCGAGGGCGAGCGCACGCCCGTCTTCTGGGGACGCGAGCAGATTCTGGGCACCACCTACCTCGTGCTCGGCGGATCGCTCTACACCATGACCCGCTCTGTCACCACCAAGGACAAAAAGACCCGCGTCGAGCTCACCGCCACAAACGCGCGCACGGGCAAGGGGCGGGCCTTCGTGCACCAGGAGAAGTAGGATAGGCTAGCGCTAGCGCCTAGCTAGTGTCCCGCCTCGATGGCAGAGGTCGTGGCCATGCACGAGAGCCTGCCGTAGCGCACGCCCTTGGTGCCCAGCAGCAGGTCGGCCAATTCGTGAATCGCGGCGCTTTTGCCCCGCACCGCGAGCACCTCGAGGCAGTTGTGGTGGTCTAGGTGCACATGCATGGTCGAGACAATCTGGCCCATATGGTCATGTTGGACCTCGTCGAGCGCGCCCGAGAGACCCACCACATGATGGTCGTACACCATGGTGATGGAGCCAACCACCTCGGCGTCGGGGTCATCCACCTCATGCTCGGCTATCTGCTCGCGCATCAGGTCGCGCACGGCCTCGGAACGGTTTACATGGGAGCCCCTCCGCGCGGTGAACTCGTCAAACTCCTCGAGCAGCCCCTCGGGCACCGCCACGGTGAAGCGCACCAGCTCGCTTGCCATCGATTCCCCTCCTTGCAGCCTTGTTCCATCGCCCATTATGGCCGACTCCGCCCCTAAATATGACTCCGCCCCTAAATATCAAAGAGTCAATTCCAAAGGGTCCCCTCGGGTCATAGGGCGTGTCCCTTACTTGCCCTGTCCTCCAAACACGCCAGACGCCTGCTAAAAGTTGCATCTTTTGCTCTACGGAGAAAATGCATCCGTATGCAGACCTCTTGTTCACCCTCGGCAACATATGTGGCAAATTGAAGTATCACTGTGCACGCCAAAAGAGAGGGGTTCTCTATGATCAAGGTCGGCATGCTTACGAGCGGAGGCGACTGCCAGGCACTCAACGCGGCCATGCGTGGTGTTGTGAAGACGCTCACCAACACCTTCGGAAACGATGAGGTCGAGTTCTACGGCTTCGAGAATGGCTACCACGGCATGATCTACGGTAACTACCGCAAGCTCACCGGCCGTGACTTCTCGGGCATCCTCACCCGTGGCGGCACCATCCTGGGCACCAGCCGCACCCCCTTCAAGCTGCTTGACGAGCCCA
>CACXZL010000429.1 GCA_902772085.1 uncultured Coriobacteriaceae bacterium
AAACCGTACGTGCGAAAGAGCACCTCGCCTTGCTCTGTGGCTCTGTGCGCTCCGTCACGCAGAAGCGAGACTCGCGCCCGCACTCGTCTCCCATCCAAGGCTTCGAAGATTGGATGCACGCAGGCGATGGGGCAGAGTAGGGGAGTGGGTTTGGTGTACGAGAGACTCGCGTTCGGTAGAAACGTTTCGCCGCCGCCAACAGCTATGACAAGAGCCGATGCGGAAAGTGCGCCCAATCCACCCTGCGGCCACGTTTCTCGATACGTTACGGAGGCATCTCTCTTTGTGTGGGTCATCTGCGTAACTTCACGCGCTGGGCCAAACAAAACCCCTGCACGATTGGCGCGGGCAAGCAGCACGGTGCGTACAGATGCCGCTTGGCGCGAAAGAGGGTAGAGCCTTCCCTCGGATTCCTCCGCCCAGTAAAGCCCGGACGCCTCAAAGAAGTCCAATATATCGTCGAGCCATTGTTTGCCACAGACCGCGCAAACAAACGCCGGGTCGTTGTAGAGCTGGGGATCAAGGTGCCTGTTTGCGAAGTTGCAGCGACCGTTGCCCGTGGCAAGGATGGTCTTGCCGCATTCCGCGTCGCGTTCGAGCACGACTACTTGAGCGCCGTGCTCAGCCGCAGCGATGGCGGCTACAATGCCAGCGGCCCCACCGCCGATTACGCAGACGTCTGCGTGCTGAGGGATGCTTACACCTATCGCAGCGTGCAAGCTGCGAGCCTTTCTCTTCGAACGGGTTTCGGTTCGTCTGCGCGGCGGCACTTAAAACCCCTTTCAATGAACCATATGAAGCAAAGGACAAACGTGCAGATGAAACCGCGTGCTACGTCGGGAGCATCCCTTGTTGCACGCAAGGCAATCGTATAGCGGTTGGCACCATCGAAGGTACCCCTTTTGGCTGCTACGCGACGTCGGAGTCCAGGACGGCCACGAAGGCGTAGCCGGGGAAGAGCTCGTGCATCTCGTCGATGACCTTCTGGCGGAGCGCTTCGCGATCGCCCGCCTCGTAGGCGATGACGATGTCGAAGGTGCAACCCTTGACCGCGGTGTCCACGTACAGCCCATGGACCTGCAGCACGTGCTCCTCGCGCGCAACGATCTCGTCCAAGGCGTCGTGAATGGCCTGCGCCTCGGGTCCCTCCAAACTGTTTGTGGCATAGACGCCCACGGTGTGGAGGATGACGTCGTGCTTGCGATAGACGGTCGTCTGGATCTCTCGCTCGATGCGGTCGATGTCGCGTGCGCCGAGCTCCTCGTCCACCTCCACGTGCACGGAGCCCCACAGCCGCTGCGGACCGTAGTCGGAAAGGATGAGGTCGTAGGCCCCACGCACCCCCTCGATGGAGTTCGTGGTATCGATGATCTTCTTGGCAAGCTCCGCGTCCACCCGCTCGCCCAAGATCTTGTCGAGCCCCTCGCGCAGCATGTCGATGCCGCTCTTTATGATGACGAGGGAGATGGCGGCGCCGAGCCAAGCCTCTACGCTCACCTTGGCAAACGTGAAGAGCAAGGCGGCGACGAGGGTGGATGCGGAGATGATCGCGTCGAAGGAGGCGTCGGCGCCGGAGGCTACGAGCGTGTCTGCGCCGAGTCGCTCGCCCGCCTTGGACACGTATCTCCCGAGTACGATCTTGACGAGCACGCCCACGGCCACGATGACCAGGCCCACGGTGCTGTATTCGGGAGTCTGCGGGTGCAAGATGCTCTTTATCGACTCCGCCAGCGACGTGACGCCAGCCCAGAGCACGATGGCGGAGACCACCATCGCGGTGAGGTACTCGATGCGCCCGTATCCGTAGGGATGGTCGTGGTCTGCCGGCTTGCCGGCCAGCTTGGTGCCGATGATGGTGATGACGGAGCTGGCCGCGTCGGAGAGGTTGTTTACCGCGTCGAGGGTGATGGCGATGGAGTGGGAGAGCAGGCCGATCGCGGCCTTGAAGGCGGCCAGTGCGACGTTTGCAATGATGCCAACGACGCTGACGCGTATGATCTCCTTGTTTCGGTCGGTCTTTGCAGCCATGGCCCACTCTCCTCTTCTCACGTGTAATGAAACCCTCTAAACGATACAACAAGCTCTGAGCCGTCGAGTCCGGAGGCAGAAGTCGTGCGCTAGGCTCCCGTGATGGCGGCGATGGCCTCTGGAAGCAGCCCGTCTGGCAGCATTTCCTCCGCCTTGCCCTCGTCGCATGCCGTGGCGAAGACTCCGTCGATGGGAAGCTGCCCCAGCGCTCTGATCCCGTAGCGCTTGGCGGTCTCTTCCAGGCGACTCGGACCGTAGGGCTCCACCCTCTCGCCGCAATGCGGGCAGGTGAAGTAGGCCATATTTTCCACGAGGCCATATACGGGGACGTCCATCATGGCGGCCATGTTTGCCGCCTTGCCCACGACCATCTGCACGAGGTCCTGCGGGCTGCTCACGATGACGAGGCCCTCAACCGGGATGGACTGGAACGTGGTGAGCGCCACGTCGCCGGT
>CACXZL010000430.1:0-2482 GCA_902772085.1 uncultured Coriobacteriaceae bacterium
ACCTCATTGGCTTTTACTCTTGCATACTCCGAAGTATTTGCGATTGCAAAACAAATCTCTGCTTCCCAGACCTCGTTCACGCCGTTTGTTATCGCGGCAGTCTTCTACTTCGTGGCCAACTATGTGGTGGCGTTCATCATGAGCCGCATAGAGAAAGCCATGGATTATTACAAGTAGGCCAAAGAGTTAGCTGCTACAGAGGGAGGATGACATCAAATGATTCTGGAGATGACAAACATTCAAAAGCAGTTCGATGGCCTCGAGGTGCTCAAGGACATCAGCTTTGGGGTGGACAGCGGCGAGGTGGTAAGTATCATTGGTCCTTCTGGATCGGGAAAGTCCACTTTGCTCAGGTGTGCCACGTTTCTGGAGACCATCGATGGCGGCGAGATTTCATATATGGGCAAGAAGGCCGCGCACACCGATGAGAACGGGAAGGCCGTTTACGTAAGTCCGCACGAGATGCAAGAGTTCCGCTCGTATTGCGGTCTGGTGTTTCAGCAGTTTAATCTGTTTCCGCACTTTAGCATCCTCAAGAACCTCATTGACGCACCGATACACGTGCAGCATCGCTCAAAGGAGGAAGCCGAGGGTACGGCCATGGAGCTTTTGAGTCGTATGGGCATAGCCGACAAGGCCGATGCGTATCCCTATCAGCTGTCCGGCGGCCAGCAGCAGCGTGTGGCCATTGCTCGTGCGCTCACCATGAAGCCTGAGATTCTCTTCTTTGACGAGCCGACTTCGGCACTCGATCCTGAGCTCACGGGAGAGGTACTGAAGGTCATCCGTCAGCTTGCGGAAGAAAAGATGACCATGGTAGTGGTCACGCACGAGATGAGCTTTGCCAAGGCCGTGAGTAACCGCGTGATCTTCATGGATGGCGGCGTCGTGGTGGAGCAAGGCGATCCTCGTGACGTCTTCGACAACCCCCAAGAAGAGCGAACCAAGCAGTTCCTGCGGATATTTGAACGATAGGGGAGCCTCGTGCGCTACAGCATTCTCGACCCGACGGGAAACATCACGGCGCTGGTGGAAGACGCTGTGCCTGTGGGCGATCAGCCGAAGGTTGCTGCATGGATCATGAAGCGCCACCCCGATGTCGAGCAGGTGGGTTTCATGGGGCTTGCAGCATCCTCCCGAGGCGGCCGAGACGTGCAAGCGAGTCTGCGCATGGCTGGTGGTGAGTTCTGTGGCAATGCAAGTATGTGTGCGGCGAGCTTGTATGCGTCGCGCACCGGATGGTCAGGGCATGCCGTGTGGCTTGAGGTCTCTGGTGCGAGTGAGGCCGTGTGCGTGACGCTTTCGGGTGATGAGCGGGATGGCTTTGAGACGTCCATCCAAATGCCTGCAGCCCGTGATGTGCGACTAGAACGGCTTACGTGGCAGAGAGCTGCAGCGGAGGTGCCTGTGGTGCATCTGGAAGGCATCTCGCACGTCATTCTTGAGCCTTCTTCGCCGTTCTTTGAGCTGCGGCATGACCGCGTTGAGGCCGAGCACGCCATCAGGAACTGGTGCGATTCTATGGGATTGGATGGGTTGGGCCTTATGTTTGTGGAAGGCGAGGCGTTGACGCATAAAACCCTTACACCACTCGTATATATACCTGGGAGCGACACGGTCTTCTGGGAACGCTCCTGCGCCAGCGGGAGTGCGGCCGTGGGAATGCATTTTCTGACAAAGACAAAAGCCCCGGTGGACTTGCGATTGCAAGAGCCTGGAGGAACCCTGCGCGTGGAAGGCGATCCCACAGATAGCTACATCACCCTCCACGGCCACGTGCGCATCGTTAAAAAGGGCTAAACCCCTCTTGCCATTTCCCCTTTTGGTCCTCTTACGCGATGCCGGCTGCGGCAGCGAGCACGGAGACGACGGTCTTTGCGTCCTCGATAAGTCCTGCGCGTATGGCCTCCACCATGTCTTCTATGGGAATCCATACCACGTCTACGAACTCTCCGTCGTCGGGGCGTGCCTCGCCTTGCTTGAGACCGTGCGCCACGAATATGCGCGTCTTCTCGTCGTTGAACCCAGGAGCTCCTGCGGTGTTTGCCAGTAGTTCGAGCTTGTCGGCGACCAGCCCCGTCTCTTCGGTGAGCTCGCGCGCCGCGCAGACGGCTGGGTCTTCGTCCGCATCAAGCTTGCCTGCGGGAATCTCAAGGGACATTCGTCCAAGCGCTACGCGATACTGGCGCACGAGGCATATCTTTCCGTCGCGAATAGCGCATACACCTGCCCCGCCATGATGACGTACGATCTCTCGGTAATCGGTACTCCCATCCGAAAGTTCAACGAGGAGGTTCTCTACCTGAAAGATCTTCCCGTTCCATTCATGATCCGTTCTTACGATCTTCTCAAAGAAGCGCGGATCGAGCTTCAGCAATTCCTGTATGCGATCGAGTGCCATGTTGTATACTCCTTTTGTTTTCTCGCGCATATCGTATGAGAATTGTGCGCGTTGTTGCAAGGGTTTATAGCTATCATAATC
>CACXZL010000430.1:2540-3550 GCA_902772085.1 uncultured Coriobacteriaceae bacterium
AAAAATGGCGAGTATATGTCTATAGAAGAGGAGCAGCTCCGTTTCAAGACGGGGGGAGAAGTACGCCAGATGCCACTGGAGTCGGTTGCAAGCATCGACGTTGTAAACGCAGAGGATGCCCGCACGGCGGTGACGACGGAAGACCTCGTGCCCTATGGCGCCTGGACGGCAGAGACGCCATCCGTGGGTGGCAAGTCGGTCTTTTTGCTGGTGCGAGGTCGGTCAAGCCTATGGGTCATGGAGATAAACAAGAACCAAGTGCCCAATGCGAGCTCGTTCGTGGCGCGCGTGCTACCAAAAGACAACAAGGACGATGAGAACCGGCTCCGCATTCCGAACCGAGTAATAAACACACCGCTTGGTGGACTGTTTACCATTGGCAGCATTGCATGCTTGTTTTTGGCGATATTCCTTGTTTTTACGTGGAACCAGCCGATTTTGGGTCTTGTTGCTGCCGTTGCGGCCATCGCGATGTATTTAAACATCAAATAGTTCTTGCTGGTTGCGTGATCGGCGGAACTTACCCTTCGCAGCGCTCCTGCGGGGGACATTATGCAACCGCAGACTAGCAATTGGGCGAGCCGTGAGTAATCTCAGAAGAAATCGAAAACTTTTTTCAAAATAAGGCTTGCCTTTTTCCCGAGGGTCGTGCATAATACTCCTTGCCGATTCAAGAGGTGGCAACACGGTGGGTGTAGCTCAGTTGGCAGAGCGACGGACTGTGGCTCCGTAGGTCCAGGGTTCGAGCCCCTGTACCCACCCCATTCTTGAAGCGCAACGGGCCGTTAGCTCAGCTGGCAGAGCAGGGGACTCTTAATCCCAAGGTCCAGGGTTCGAACCCCTGACGGCCCACCATAGTACTCCATGACCCCGCCATGAGCGGGGTTTTGTTTTACCATACAAAGGGGCAGGTCACTTGTCTTGTCTGGCCTCGGCGTGGAACTGAACCGCCTCCCTTTTCTTGGACAAGAGAAAAGGGAGGCGGTTCAGTTCCACGTTAGGGTTACAAT
>CACXZL010000431.1 GCA_902772085.1 uncultured Coriobacteriaceae bacterium
ACACGTTCTTCCTGGCCAAGGGCTACGGCGTGGGCACCAGCCTCAAGGAGGAGGACTGGATCGAGCGCGCCGGCGAGATGCTCAAGAAGGCCGAGGCCAAGGGCTGCAAGATCCTGCTCCCCGTCGACAACGTCGTCGCCGACCACTTTGGCGAGGACGCCGAGGGCGAGATCGTCGACTCCGACAAGATTCCCGACGACCGCATGGGCATGGACATCGGTCCCAAGACCATCGAGCTGTACTGCGACGCCGTCAAGAAGGCCGCGACCGTGTTCTGGAACGGCCCCATGGGCGTCTTCGAGTTCGATCAGTTTGCCAAGGGCACCGAGGCCGTCGCTCGCGCGATCGGCGCTTCGGACTGCACGTCCATCATCGGCGGCGGCGACTCCGTCGCAGCAATCAATAAGTTTGGCCTGGCCGACCAGATGAGCTGGATCTCCACCGGTGGTGGCGCTTCCATGGAGCTCGTCGAGGGCAAGGCCCTTCCTGGAGTGGAGGCGCTTCTCGATGCGTAAGAGGATGATCGCGGGTAACTGGAAGATGAACAAGACCTTCTCCGAGGCCGTCGAGCTCGCAACCGGGCTTGCCGCCGAGCTGAAGGACGGCACGGGTGACGTCGACGTCGTCGTCGCTCCGCCGGCGGTTGACCTCAAGGGCGTTGCCGAGGTCATCGAGCAGGAGAAGGCTCCGTTTGCCCTCTCTGCCCAGAACGTGTACTGGGAGGAGGCCGGCGCCTACACGGGCGAGACGGCTCCCAACATGCTTGAGGCCATTGGTGCTACCCACTGCATCATCGGTCACTCCGAGCGTCGCGACTACTTTGGCGAGACCGACGAGGACATCAACAAGAAGGCCAAGGCCCTCATGGCTCATGGCATCGTGCCCATCTCCTGCTGCGGCGAGTCCTTGGAGATTCGTGAGGCCGGCACGCACGTTGAGTTTGTTGTGGATCAGATCAAGAAGGACACCGCTGGCCTCGAGATCACCGATCCCTCCAAGTATGTCATCGCCTATGAGCCCATCTGGGCCATCGGTACCGGCAAGACCGCTACCGCCGACGACGCACAGGAAGTCTGCGGCGCTATCCGCAAGACCCTCGTGGAGATCTTTGGCGAGGAGACGGCTGCTGGCATCCGTGTGCTGTACGGTGGTTCCGCCAACCCCGGCAACATCGCTGGCTTCCTGGAGAAGGAAGACGTGGACGGTGCTCTCGTAGGCGGCGCGTCCCTCAAGGCCGACGGCTTCGCCGACATGGTCCGCTCCGCAATGGCGTAATTGCATCACTTTTGGCCCGGGCTTCTGCTCGGGCCTTTTTTCGTTAAATCGTGCTTTTATCAGATGTCCATGGGTAAACAATCGCTTTTCCGCATACGGAACTACCCCGCATGGTTTGGGGCAGACACGTTTTTGCTTACAGGCTCAGCCGTGCACTGGATTGTGATCTCGGTTCTGGCGTACCAACTCTCGGGATCGGTGGCAGTGGCTGGCTGGTTTGCGACGGTGCGTGGAGTCGTAAGTACGGTGACGCAGATTACTGGGGGGACGTTTATCGATCGTCACGATCACCGCACGCTTATACTCGTACAAGCCGGCGCCTGCGCAATCCTTTGGTTTTTGATGGGTACGCTCTTTGTCACCGGCCATCTGACGTTTTTCTGGTTTGCAGGATTGTGTCTCACATCGAGCGCAATCTTTGGGTTTTTGAACGGTACTACGAATGCGGCGCTCATCCGCGTGGTGGGACCGAAGCGCTACGCAGAAGCCGAGAGTTTGAATCAAGGGCGCGATGCCGCGGTAAACACGGCAGGTTCTCCTTTGGGAGCGGGGCTTTTTGGCATCTCTCAGGCATTTCCGTTCTTTGCGAGTGCGTTTTTTGACGCCCTTGCCTTTGTTTGCGCGCTATTTCTGGACCTCCCCAAGGATGATGTGAAGCCCGCAGAGGAAGTTGGCGTTTCGTCTTTTGTGGCCGACATGGTAGACGGCTGGCGATGGGTGTTTGCAAGCAGGACCATCGTGAGCGCCGTTGTGGTGATTGGCATCATGCAGTTTGGCATTTTTGCCGTGCATCAGGCGGTAAACCTTTCCCTGGTGGCCTCAGGCACCGACCCCTTGCTTATAAGCCTTGCCAACGTCGGCACTGCCATGGGAACCATGCTTGGATCGGTAGTATCGACGCGTGTGTGCAATCACGTGCCGGTAGGCAAGGGAGTGGTGCTGATTCTCGTGAGCGTATCGTTAGCATATGTGCCGATGATACTATTTGAGGGCTATGGTTTTATCGTCCTATCCACATGCTTGGCGAGTCTACCCATGCCGCTTTTTAGTGCGTTGGTAAATGGATTTGTGTTTTCAAAGACGCCTGTTTCCAAGCAAGGTCGTACACGTGCCGCGGTGATGACTGTTATTATGCTCTTTGGTAGCCTATCTGGTGCGGTGGCTGGCGAATTGCTGCCACGCATTGGATTCAGCGGTTTTGTTATC
>CACXZL010000432.1 GCA_902772085.1 uncultured Coriobacteriaceae bacterium
GAGGCGCGAGCCCGTCTGGTGGAGCGCTTCCAAGCCGGAGAGGCCCCCGTATTCCTCATCTCTCTCAAGGCAGGCGGCGTGGGACTCAACCTAACCGCCGCCGACATCGTGGTGCACTTTGATCCATGGTGGAACGTGGCAGCCGAAGACCAGGCCACCGACCGCGCCCATCGCATCGGACAAACCCGTGACGTCAGCGTTTTCAAGCTGGTAGCCAAGGACACCATTGAGGAAAAGATCATAGAGATGCAGCAGGCAAAGCGCGCACTTGCCGACGCCGTCATCGGTGGCGAGGCCATGGCAAGCGCAAGCATAACCCGCGATGACATTCTGGCTCTACTGGAAGGGTAATCACGCAAAACTGGCAAAATATTTGAGATTTGCGAGTCACGCTCTTCCCCCGGGCATGAGGACATAATTATTACTTGATGCTTATCACATTAACTGCTGGTAGTAGCCGGTAGTCAATTTGCACCATGCTTCGTGAAGGAAGCGATTCTTCACGTTAAGCAGATTTTGGCTCACATTTCGCCAATATTTTGCCAATTTGATAGCATATGCTCACCAGCCATCTTCAGATTGGGACCACATGACCATATATGTTCAAGGTGCATCTGCCCTCGCTCACTATCGAAGCCCTGACGCGCTTAGCGGCGTCGAACTGTGTCCTCGCTCGGTCCAGACACTCAAAAACGCCACCTCTTCGTTCAACGCAATAGCGGGCACAAGTATATGGCGCCTCGGTATTGGGGAGCCAACCGAAGACCGCCCGCTCGAGGTGCTCGTTTCCAGCCCCAGCAAACGGAGCCGTGCTCGGTCGGTGCGCCCGAGAGTGTGGACACACGAAGTCCCCCGTACGGCGTTCAGACGCGTCAGCAAGGACATATATGTGAGCTCACCCGAGTTCGTCTTTCTCCAGATGGCTACAAAGCTCACCTTGCCTCAGCTTGCAGCTCTAGGTATGGAGCTCTGCGGTACATACCGCCGCAACATGGACGCTGCCTTCCTTGGTACGGGCGAGACGAGCTTCATAACCGTCTACCAGCTGCCAGCGCTCACTACCCCAAAGAGGTTGCAGGGCTTTGTTGCATCGATGAAGTCAGCGCCGGGACAGACGCGAGCACTTAAGGCACTCGAATACGTTTTGCCCAACTCAGCCTCACCCGTCGAGACAGCCATCGTACTGCTCCTCTGTCTCCCACGAAGACTCGGGGGCTATGCACTCTCTTTGCCAACGCTAAACCCACCCATCGCGTTCTCTAAATCTGGTCGTAAATACACGCTGCGTAATTCGGCAAAACCTGACCTTTACTGGGAGTACGCCCGCATAGACCTTGAATACAACAGCGACGAATTCCACACCGAAAAGCAGCGTGCCGTGGACTCCATGCGACGCAAAGCTCTCGAGCGGATGAACGTTGAGGTCATTGAACTCACGGCTAACGAGCTCTACTCAACGAGCCTTTTCCATGCAACCGCCTTGCGCATTGCAAGCCGCTTCAGAAGACGTATTCGATCCGAGGCTGAACGAGGTTTTGCTGAGAAGCGCAAGGCGTTACGCGAAGAGCTCCTTGTTAGCCAGGCACCTCTCGGCGCCAGCGAAGAGTTGGGTGGCCTAGACAAACTGACCTCAGTCGAGGGCCAAATGGATAGCTCCATCTCAGTTTGGCTGGATGACCTCCCTTACGACAATCCGGACCCCAACGATTCGTGGGAAGCCGATGGCGTGTGGATGGTTGAAGACCTCAATTTGGAAGACACGGACCTTCACGTATATGGTTCGAGTGGGCAAGTGGTTAGCTAGTCTTACAAAAGTGGCAAAATTTTGACGATTTGCGAGTCGCTTTCCATGGACACGCTTCCCCTGCTTTCGCCACGTCAAATTGGCGCTAACCAATCCAGTGGTCAACGTCATTGTGCGTCAAGTTATAATGCAGGCTGATTGCCATTCGCTAGCTTCATTTCATAATTAGGCTCACATTTCTCCGATATTTTACCAATTTCTCGGACTTTGCGAACCACGCCCCGACAGGAAGGGCCTGCCGGGGCGTGTGAATGGCCTTTTAGGGGTGTAGTCGTGCAGCCTACGCTGCCTCTTCCTCGGCTGGCCTGTCAAACCGGCTCGGCACACCGCGGCCAATGCCAGGGTAGTCCTGCTTGCGCCCCTGTTTGGACACGATGCGCACAACCTCGCCCACCGCCGTAAGCGCAATCACGCCCACCAGCATGGGAAGCTTGCCCATCTCGTCGGGGCTGCCGTTGAGCGGGACGATGGTCGCGATGATGGAGAGCACGAGCTCTATAGCCGGAATGGTGAGCATCACATCGAGCACCTTGCCCTCGAATGGCGCCCGGTACACGCGCTCGCGAGCACCGTCACGCTTGCGGAGCTGCAGAAACGCCGGGAACATGGGAATGTAGCTCATAAGCAGGAACACCACGTTCATGGAGAAGAAGATCCAGAAGATGGGTGCGTCCTC
>CACXZL010000433.1 GCA_902772085.1 uncultured Coriobacteriaceae bacterium
GGAACTCCAGATCCAGCTTCAAGACGTCGAAGTCATAGTCCATCAAGGTGTTGAGCGCCGAATATCCGCTGCCGAAGTCATCCACCCACACGCGGTAGCCAGCATTGCGAAACTTCTGAACGGTGCTTACGAGACCCTTCGAGTCCTCGTTCATCGCACTCTCAGTAATCTCGATGTCAATCAAGCTGCGTGGCACTTCGTACTCGGTGAGGTACTGCTCGACCTCGGTGAAGATGTCACACAAGTCGAAGTCGAGCCGCGAGAGATTTACAGACACGGGCACTGCCGGCTCACCAGCCACGATGAGACCGTGCAAGTCTTCGCACACCTTGTGGATTACGTGACAGTCCACCTTGTGCGTCATCCGAAAGTTCTCGAGCGTCAGGATGAACCTCGATGGCGGCAGGAATCCCATCACCGGATCGTCCCAGCGCGCCAGAGCCTCGTAGCCGCAGATCTTTCCCGTTTCCACGCGGACGATGGGCTGGTAGAAGACCTTTACGTAATTCTTTCCTATTGCTTCGTCTACCTTGTCGGTCACGTAGCTTTGCAGCCTGAGATGCTCATAGAGCCGCGCATCGTAAACGTCGCATACCTTGTCGTAGCGGCGCTTCACCATGTTGCACGCCATGCGTGCGCAGTCACATGCGTGGCTTGCTTTGGTGCAGCTGTCCTCGAGCACATAGATGCCCGCCTTCACCTCGGGATGAGTTCCTTCGATAGAGTTTGCAATCACGTCATGAATGCGGTCGATGTGCGCATTCATCTCCTCTTTGTTCATAGTTGCGCACACAACGAAATGGTCATTTGCAAATCTTCCCACCAGACCGTCGCCGAACTCGCAGACGAGGGTACGGGCCATAGTGCGGAGCAGCTCGTCACCTCGCTCAAATCCGAGCTCCTCATTTATTACCTTGAAGTTCAGGATGTCGAAATGGGCGAACGTCACGGGACCCTTTCGTCTGACATCGCCGAGGTAAGTCTGCTGAGCTACTCGGTGAAACGCCTGCATACCTATCAAGCCCGTGAGGCGGTCGATGTCCTCTATGGAGCCAAGCACCTGCGACTCGGCGAGACTATTGTTGGCCTTGTTGAAATATTCGTCTTTGTCTACGTCCACGATGCAGACGTAGAAATAGAGCCGAGTACCTGGGACTCGGCGAGACTATTGCTGGCCTTGTTGAAATACTCGTCTTTGTCTACGTCCACGATGCAGACGTAGAAGTATTGCCTTCCGTCTGCGCCGTGGAGCAGATGGCCAAAGTCCTCCACATATCGCACGTCGCCTTGCTTTGTAACGATACGATAGCGTAGGTAGTCATGGCGCTTCTTGCCCCCGAGGATCTGGGAGTCGATGTCCTTCTGAATCTGGCGGCGGTCGTCGGGGTGCACCATGCCGGAGAATCTGCCGTGCACATACGACATGAACTCCTCGAACGTCGTGCATCCGTAGAGTCTCACGATGTTCTGATCCGCGAAGCAGATCGCGTCTTCTTGGGCGTCGTATACAATGACCCCGCCCGGAAGACCGGGGGGAATGCGATTCGTATTCATGGTCACTCCTTCGGGTGATGCTCAGGATAGATTATAGTATGGCGAACAAGGGCGTTTCGAGCAAACGTTCGTTACAGGGCTCGCAGTATCTGCGGAGATGTCACTGTTCACGGAATCGTCAGGCCGCCGGCCCTGTAATCTGACGCTGGGATTTTGTCTGGTGAAGGGTCTCCTGCTGGAATCGCGTTTGGTGGGGCTTCGCCTGCTGGAATCGCGTTTGGCGAGGGCGAATCTGCTGGAACTTCGTTTCGCGAGGCTCGCCAAACGGAAAACCGACAGAACCTCCCTCGCCAAACGGAAAACCGACAGATTCTCCCTCGCCAAACGCAAAACCGGCAGGGCCTTCCTCGCCAAACGCAAAAGCGTCAGAAGCCTGGTGGCCTGCTCGAGAACAGTAACGTGGAGATGCCACGAATCGGAATCGGCCACAGGCGAATCGGCCACAGGCGTCTGATGCTTTTCCAGCAAATCGGGCCTCGCGAAGCGAGATTCCACAAAGGGCCGGAACGAAAAATTCCTTGTTCAACTGTTTCTCCGCAATTCGCCCTGTGCGGATTTGATGCAGGGCGTTTATTTTTGCGCAGATTGCGCAATACTTCACATGTTGTGTAATTTTACACACGATGTGAAGGAGTGATAGTGAAGACAACCGACCGCAGGAGCGTGCGCACGCGGCTTGCGTTGCAAGAGGCCTTGGCGGAGGAGATTGACGCTACGGGCGATTTGTCTCGCGTAACGGTAACGGGTGTTACCGAGCGCGCCGACGTGACGCGTCGCACGTTCTACTCGCACTACAAAGACATTCCCTCGCTCGTGAACTCCATAGAAGACGAAACCATTGAGGATCTGGCGCCACTTGCTCAAGCTGTCTCTTTGGTTACGCTGCCAGAGCTTGAGGATGCCATCCGGGGCTTTGGCCCTTGTCCCGGCGCCACGGAGATATTGGCCTATTTCAGAAGCAGGGGAAAGGTCCTCTCCGCGCTACTGGGAGAGGGTGGGGATCCCGCTTTTGCCGAGAAGATCAAGACCATGGTGCGCGAGGTCGTGGAGTCTCGCGCCTTGGATGGCTTCTCCACCACGGCCCTAGCGGTTTTCGACTACTACCTCACGTTTGCGATTTCTGCCGAAGTGGGCGTTCTGGTGCGCTGGCTTGTCACGGGCATGCAAGAGAGCGATTACGTGATGGCCTGCATCATGACTGCGCTCATGTTTATACGACCGGGCGACCTTTACGGTCGTCCGCTGGATCTCGATATTCCGTCTTTGGCCGCAGACGCGGCGATACAATCGAAGGAGAATGCACATGGTACGCACCACTAGCTCCAACGCCGCACAAAGCGCCGCAAAGCCAGCCGTCGCCCTCGTTGCCGACGGGGCAGAGCTCAAGCCCGCGCACAGGGCAGACTTTAGCCATGCCCATCTGCGCTTGGGCATCGATGTGGGTTCCACTACAGTGAAGCTTGCTGTCATAGATACAAACAACAACCTTGTCTATGCCAACTACGAACGTCACCATACCGATATCCGCGCCACGGCAAAGGAGCTCTTTGCGCGTGCAAAGAAGGTGCTCGGGGACGCTTCGATGCGCGTTTCGATCACGGGCTCTGGCGGCATGCTTCTTGCGACATGGCTCGGCCTTGAGTTCGTGCAGGAAGTCATCGCGAGCAAGCGCGCGGTGGAGACGCTCATCCCGCAGACTGACTGTGCCATAGAGCTCGGCGGAGAGGACGCAAAGATCATCTACTTCGATACGGGCATCGAACAGCGCATGAACGGTACGTGTGCGGGAGGTACCGGTGCCTTCATCGACCAGATGGCCTCGTTGCT
>CACXZL010000434.1 GCA_902772085.1 uncultured Coriobacteriaceae bacterium
TTCATTTTCTGGAATATTTGCTCTAGCTGTATTAGAGGAACAACCAGTAACAATCGCAGCCAGAAAGATAAGTGCTGATAATACTATTATCGACACAATGCACATTGCTGTGCTTTTCTCTTCTTCTGTCAGTTTCATACTACGTTCTTTTTAGCGTTACGAAAAGCTTTTTTACATTCACTAGAACACCACACAGCTTCTTTTACATGAGATTTGAACGTTTTGCCACAATGACGACACTTACACTCAAATTCAGGTTTCCACCAAATAGATATTCTTGAACTCTCAGAGATTGCAAGTCTCTCATAGTGACGAGCACCACGTACGGCGGGCACTTCTGCTCGCGAATCTTGCTCAGCATCTTGCGGTACACGAATCCGCTGTTGACGGAGAAAACGAACAGAACACAGTCGGAACCGATGTGGCTGGTGAGCTCGTCGGCGTTGAGGTATAGGCCCTTTCCCAGAAGTGCGCCTGCCATGACGAACAGATGGTATGCGGGGATGCGGGAGAGGCTGGCCCCGGTCGCCACGACCGTACTGGCATCCCGCATGCGCCTCACAAGGTCGCATAGAAGCGCGTCCGGAACGTCCCGCTCTACTTTGCGCAGCAGCTCCGCATAGGCATCCGACTTCGAGCCCGTCTGATTCTCGTCTCGTTCCTCCAGGTCCGATCGAAACTGGTATTGAAACTCGGAAAAGCCCTTGTATCCGACGCGCTTGGCAAAGCGGGTGAGCGAGGGGGCGGAAAGATGCGTCTCCTCGGCTATCGCTGCCAGGCTGCCCTGCACGAAGAGGTCCGGGAACTTCCTGATGGTCTCGTATACGACGCGGTCCGTCTTGGTGAACTGTGCCGAAGCCATGTCCATGTCGTCGAATATGCTCACTCTCCGCTCCCTTCTTACGCGAGTGTCATTTTCGCACGAGGGCGCCACTCTGTCGAGTGAAGAATGAATGGTAAATCAGAAAACAAGATTTTGGATTGACTAGTCAATCAAAACGCGGTAAGCTGCATGCGGAAGAGCAGGAAGCTGCCTAGGAGCAATCCCAGCCACCGCATCACAGTACAGGAGAGGAAGAAGACCGATGGAAGTCAAGGAGTGGGGATACGCGGAGTTCCCGGAGTTCCGTGCCGAGGGGATACCGGTGATTTCGACCACAGGCGACGAGGTGTATACGCGTTATGAGGCCGACGTTGTTTACGACACGAGAGACGGCAAGGACCTGCACCTGCAGATTCTGGTCCCCAAGTCTCGCAACAACCCGGCCGGGACGTACCCCTGCGTTCTTTACGTGCCCGGGTCCGGCTGGTTTCCGCAGCACATCCACGTCGAGGTGCCCCGTACCGCCCGCGTGGCCGACCTCGGTTACGTGGCGGTGGTGGTCGAGTACCGCTCGTCGTTCGATGCGTCGTTCCCTGCCCAGGTCATCGACGTCAAGAACGCCGTCCGCTTCATGCGCCTGCATGCGGACGAGTACCACGTCGACCCTGACAGGATCGTGCTCATGGGCAGCTCGTCAGGCGGCCACACGGTGGTGTTCACATCGCTGGTGCATGAGGACGACAGCGAGAAGATCGACCCGTCTGTCTCTGCGGAGGTCAACGGCATCATCGACCAGTTCGGCAGCGTCACGGTGATGTTCGACGACTCCAACCCGTCGAACACTCACCACCTCGAGAGGGAGAGCCCGGAAGGGTGGCTTACCAAGCTCGACCTTCGCGAGCATCCCGAGGTGCAGTGCCAGATATCAGCGGAGTGCAACATCTTTGAGGAGACCGAGATGCCGCCCATGCTGATTATCCACGGCACCAAGGACCGCATCGTGAACGCCCGCTGTAGCGAGGTGCTGTACAGGCGTCTCAAGGAGACGGGACACGATGCGACGATGTACCTGCTGCAGGGTGCCGACCATGGTGGTCCTGAGTTCTGGACTCCCTACATGCTCAAGCTCATGGATGACTTCATGAGGTCCTGCAACGGGCTGCTGTAACGAGCATGGATCGTTGGGCGAAGGGCTCGCTAGACTAAGTTCCATGGAGAGTCTCGCCGCTGAGGATGCTCGACTCCATCCTCAGCGGCGAGGCGTGTGCATGCACGGGAACTTCCTCTCGGAGTGAAGGATCTTTCCCCTGACACCATGTCATATGTGCCGATTGCGGCACGCTTCCCTTGCGCTACAGTAACCTCCGAATAGGGGCTGGCGCACGCCGGCCGAGGGGGCATCCATTGCGGCGCCGACCCTTACACTTGGCCCGGGTAATGAGCGTTACCCGGCCATGTATTTCAGCCGCAGGTAGAGCGGCTTTTTTATGCCTAGTCCAGCAGATTCCCAAAAACCGGTCCAGCCGACGAAGCGGCCCTCTTGTCAAGGGGACGGCGAATCGGCGAACGACCATCCCCGAGATGGGTCCGGTACGCTCCGGCAGCTGCCGTTTTCAGCGGTTCTGCATGCGCCCA
>CACXZL010000435.1 GCA_902772085.1 uncultured Coriobacteriaceae bacterium
TAGTAGGACGCGTCAACGGCAGCATGGAGATGCTCGTTGATGCGACGCTCGACTATGCCTGCGGTCTGGAACGTCTTGCGATCACGGCCAAGACCACGACCGCTATAGTTGGACATGTCGTCATCCTGCGCTATCTGGGTGAAGCTCTCAGAAAGCAGGACGCTCCAGCCCTTCTCGTTGGGAAGCGAATCAGTCCACTTGAACGAGAGAGTCTCACCATAGCTTGACGTATTCAACTGTTTGCTATAGTGATTGTATGCATGATATCTGTACCACGCACGACCGGCAATCTCCCAGTTCTCGCCCTTGTATTCGGCACCGAGACCGGGATTGACGACCCAGGAGGAACCATCCTTGGCGTGCTTGGTCGAATCGACATTGGAATCGTAGGTGTAGGAGAGCGACACATACGGGCGGAGCGTCATGCGCTCGCCAATTTTAAAGCCACTGGGCCTGTCAATCATCTCAGCACACGCCGTCAAAACCGATGCAGACACGATCAACGTCGTGGCAAAGGCGGAAAACTTAGCATTCATTGATTTTACCTCCAGTTCTTAAATCTATGGTAATCAGGGATACTCATCCGGTTCGACCGGCGGTTCGACCGGCGGCACAATGCTCGAACCACGCTTGTTGGCGGGGTTGTCACCACGCTTGTTGGCGGGGTTGTACTTTGCAGTAGAGTCCGTCGTGATTCCAGGCAGGGCGGAAAGAGTCGTGCTCGTAAGGGGATCGACACCATCAATAACGTCCATGGTGTTCGGATCGCCAAACACGGGAGTAAGAAGGGCTGTCATCGAAGATGAAGAGTCCGCAAGACTGCACTCGCTCGCGAGGTCTGCGACAAGCGCCTCGCCAGCGGTCTTTAACGGCACCACGAGCACCATGTCGAGATTGGGCTGACTACCGGCATCGGCCGCGCCAAGCATCGGGTCGTAGGTCTTCTCCTGACCCTGGCCGAGGGCCGGCGAAATCCACTCGTTCTGTGCGAGGTTCCTCGTCTCCTCGTCCTTGAGGGCACCGACGAGCGTATCGCGGAGATCGGCTGGCGTCCCGTTGGAGGCGCGGATGAGCATCAGGATCGCAAATGTATTGCGGACGCCGGCGTTGTCGACGGTCGCGTTGCGCTCCTGGACCTTGTCGAGGAGCGCAAGAGAGGTCTTCTTGTACTCGTCGTCGGTGTAGGTCCTGGAAGGATCGGCCGAGCGGTTAAACATGCCGGACGCGAACTGCTCGTTGATGGCAGTGAGCGACTCCGGCGGGACCGTCGCGAACACCTCGGCGACGAGCGCGGTGAGGTTACCCTTCTGGGCGCCCTTGAGGGCCGCAGAGTTCACTTCGACGAACTTCGAGGTCTTTTCCTCCGGGGAACCGGGCATCTTCGAAATCGCCGCATTGACATCGGCGAGGAAGGATGCCTGATCCGCCGCGGCCAGTTGCTTCATCACAGAAGTCATGGTCGAGGGATTGGAAATGATGTCGCCTATCTTGCCGCGAGCGTCAGCAGACGACATCGTCTTGTCTTGGGCGACCAGCGCAGACGCCATCGCCATCGTGATCACCATCAGTAGTTTTTTCATTTTTTGTTTACTCCCCATTTGTGTGGAAATCAATACCATGTCTCAGGCACCCAGACCACGTCGCCGGCGCGAAGGACGATGTCCTTCTCGATCCTGCCCTTCTCGCCTATCTCAACGAGGTCTATGGTATAAGTTGTCTTCTTGCCATCCTTGTCGCGGCGGCTCACCTGAATCTTGGACTTGTTCGCGAATGGCCTCAACCCGCCGGCAGCCTGTAAAACCTTCGTCACCGTGAGGTCCATCGTCGAAGGCATGTTGACAGGACCTGGCGAGGCAACCTGGCCAAGGACGGTGACAGTTCCCCACGGGCTAACACCCTTGCCGTCATATGCGAAGGTGACGGTAATCTGGGGCTGCTTGTAAAATTCGGAATACAGCTTGACGAGCTTCTGCTTCAAGGCGTCGAGCGTAAGACCGTCGCACGCAACCGGCGACTGAAGGAGATGAGGAAGCGTGACGTCGCCGTTCTGGTCGACAAGAACTTGCATGTTGACAGGCTGAGTAACGCCCGACCCAACAACCACTATGAGAGCGACTCCAGGACGTACGCGAGGCTCGAAATAAACAGGGGCAACCGCCGCCGATTCCTTGTCGTCGGACGAAAAGATCTTTGCGATAGTCTCACACCCAGCTGTGCTCATAAGCACGCAGCCGAGAAGCGCCAAGGCAACGATTCGTTTGTACAGTTCAACCATTTGGCGGATATTATACCTCAAAAGTGCTCCCCTTGTCAATGGTGATTCTTCGTTTTGTCGTGTAGATTTCAAAACCGGAAAAGTTGTAGCGAGCAAAACCGGAATGATTTTCATGCTCTCGCGGCGACCCAAGCTAATACAGCCGGGCTGTTTTGAAGGCCCGGCTGCCGCTTGGGCACCCC
>CACXZL010000436.1 GCA_902772085.1 uncultured Coriobacteriaceae bacterium
AACGTCGTCGGCCTGCCCGTCAAGCGCATAAAAGACCTTATTGACGCATCGGGGGCATAGCCAATCGGTTGCAGACATTCTTATTTGTTAGTTGAACAAGAACGTACGCACGAAAGCGGAAGCGCGGCTTGTCGGCGCATGGGACGGCGGACGGCGCGGGCGGTTTTGGAAAACTGCTGTTAGACCACTGTTGACACGTACCCCAGCAAACGCCACCCGCACTGTGGCCGGTCCCAGCAAACGAATCCTCACTGCTGCCAAAGCCAGCAAACGCCACCCGCATCCATGCCCGCGTTGCCGTCCCGGCGTGCGCGTGCCGGTAAGTGGCGCTCCATCTTTTATGCGTGCGTGCTGGTTAGTTGAACTTGAAGAGCTTTTGCGCCCCGTGATAGATGCCTATGGTGACGCGCTCCCCCACCGCTCCTCGGAAGTTCGTGAACGTTCCCACGATGCCGTGACGGGCGCGATTGTACATGCGATAGTCGTAGTGCTTCAGCTCATGCCAGAAGTCATCGAGGTTCTTTCGGGAGTCCGGCGCCTTGGACATCTTTGAGATGACCGAACACACCGACATCATGAGCGTAAGATGACCTATCATATAGCGACGAAGCTTCTTTTCCGCCACGTCATCGTACAGATGGTAGGCATGAATCATGTAGCGCGTCACTTTGAGTTGCTGATCGACGCGCGCGATCTGCACGTCCAAGTTCACCGACTGGTCCTCGCGCCCGATAAAATACCGATAGAGGTCCACGTCCAGATAGTACAGCGTCTTGCAGTATGGCAGAGGCACGTAAGCGTAGATGTTGTCCACGTAGAAGGTGTGAGCGGGCAAGTCGAGGCCACAGTTGCGAAGCACCTCCGTACGGTAGCACAGAGCGTGCATGAGCATGTACTGCGACATGTTGAAGTGCCCGATCTGATGCCAGCCCATGATCTTGCCCTTGGGCAGCGCAAAACCGTAGTCTATGGTGCGTTGCTTGCCGTCTTCCATGTGCTCGTACACATAGTTGGTGACCACCAGGTCCACTTGCGTCTCGTAGGACACAAACGCCCTCAGCCTATCGAGCAAGGCATGAAGGGCTTCTTTGTTTACCCAGTCGTCCGAGTCTACGACTTTGAAGTAGGCTCCTTCAGCGTGCTCTATAGCCGTCATCACGGCACGACCGTGACCGCCGTTCTCTTGATGAACAACGTCCACGATCGCGGGATATCTCTCATGCCATTCCTGCGCCTTCTCAAGCGTGTTGTCTTTGGTAGACCCATCGTCTACCACCACGACTTGCACGTCGTCCGCAACGTCGCTCCCCTCCACGATGGAAGCGATGCAACGATCCATGTACTCCGCGGAGTTGTAGCAAGGCACACCAAAGGTGATTATTTTGCCCATGTTTGGCAAGCTCTTCCTTTTTATCTGTTTATGATACTGTCCGACATGTCGAGCGCGGAGGCGACGACACCATCCATATCGTAATAACGATACTCCGCCAAACGGCCGACCACATGGAAGTTCACGAGACCTTCCACGCGCTCGCGATAACGCTCGTAGAGCTCGATGTTTTCTGGTTCGTTGATCACATAATAGGGCGTCTGGTCGCTCTCGGGATCGTACGGCATCGGATACTCGCGGAGAATGGTGGTCTTGCCTTCCACTACCTGACCTGTCATGTTTTTGAACTCGGTGATGCGAGTGAAGTCCTCGCTCACGGTGTAGTTCACGGTACCCACCGGCTGGAACTTGTCTTGGTCGAGCGTCTCAAACTCCATACCGAGCGTACGATACGGCAAAGCGCCAAGGTCCATGCCAAAGAGCTCGTCTAGTGCCCCGGTATAGATGATCTCGCCTCCGTATGGTGCACCACACACCATGACACCCGTGTCGGTGACCTTCAGCAAATCCCGCGCATCGACGCTGGTGTACACGCTGATGAGGTCATGGTCGAGCATGTGCCTTCCAGTATCGGAACGATGACAGTCGTTGTGGATGCCAGAGAGATCAGCGGTAAGGAAGAGAACATTCTTCGCCGGGTTCGTCGTGAGATTGATCCGTACAGCATCACCGTTGAGAGAAATCTGGCGCTGGTGGCAGTCGTTGGTATCAAGATGCGCGGTGTCGTCGGTATAACTTCTGATATGCTGCGGGTTTTGGCTGAAGAAGGAATCAACGTTCGGATGCTGATCCAGGGCATTAAGGAGATCAGCCTGATCATCGGCATCAACGAAGAAGATTTTGAGAAGGCAATCCGCCTTCTGTATGCGTTTGCAATGAAGAGAAACCAAAAAGAAAACTAGAGCATATTTCCTTTATAATTTGTTACAGAAATGTTACAAATTATAAAGGAAATATTTCGATTATATATTGCGTAAGAGATATTTCTGTAGTATAATATTGATAATCCGCATTCAAGAGATAGGAGGAAGCTATGATTTCCAATCAGATCCTGCAGT
>CACXZL010000437.1 GCA_902772085.1 uncultured Coriobacteriaceae bacterium
ACACATAGAACAGCATGTCGTTGTATGACGGCACCGGCCAGCAGCTCTTTGCGCAGATGGTCTCCATGCCGTCTACCGCCGCCCTCAAGGCATCCATTGCCGGGATGACCACATCGCGATACGCATTGTCACGCTCGCCCGGGTCTTCGATCTCGCGCGTAGCGGTGTTCTTCTCGTCCAGCTCGGTAGCGAGGGCGTAGATGGCATTGGTGCCCTCCGTGAGGGTGCGCACAAGCTGCTTCTCTGCTACGGAGTCGATGCCAAGCTCAGCCTTGGTGGCGACGGCTGTGGCGATGTCGCCCGAGTATGAGATGATCGCAGGGATGTAGAGGTGGCGCGCCATATGCACCATCACGTTCGACTCTATGTTGAGCAGCTTGGCGTATTGCTCTGCCTTCGCCACATAGCGTGCGCGGAGCTCTGCCTCGGTGAGCACGTCGTACTTCTCAAACAAGGCTATGTTTTCCGGCTTGAGCAATGCGGGCAACGCGTCCGGTGTGGTCTTGAGGTTGGGAAGGCCCCTGCGCTCGGCCTCCTCCTCCCATTCTGCGGAGTATCCGTTTCCGTCGAAGATCACACGATGATGGTCTCGGAACGTATGGCGCACGAACCGCATGGCGACCGTGGTGAAGTCTTCGTCGCTACGAGCCGCCACGTAGTCGCAGAAGCGCTCACACTGCTCTGCAACTGCCGTGTTTAGCACCACGTTGGGATCGGCAAGGTTTTGTTGGCTGCCGGGCATGCGGAACTCGAACTTGTTGCCCGTGAAAGCGAAGGGACTCGTGCGGTTGCGGTCGGTGTTGTCTCGCAAGATATCGGGCAGTGCGGGTACGCCCAAATCCATGAGTTCGCCCTCGTGCGTGTCGGCGTGCTCTTTGTGGATGAGGGCCTCCACCACGGGGGAGAGGGCGTCGCCCAAAAACACCGATACGATCGCGGGTGGCGCCTCGTTTGCGCCCAGCCGGTGGTCGTTGCCCGCGGACGCCACGCTCATGCGCAGCAGGTCGGCGTGATCGTCCACGGCGGCAACGAGAAACGACAAAAACACGAGGAACTGCAGGTTGTCCTCGGGATGGGGACCTGGATTGAGCAGGTTTCGCTCGTCGGCAGAAATCGACCAGTTGTCGTGCTTGCCCGAGCCGTTTACGTACTCGAAGGGCTTCTCGTGCTCCAGACAGGCAAGTCCGTAGTTGGTCGCGAGAAGCTTGAGCTTCTCCATGGTAAGAAGGTTGTCGTCGATGGCGAGGGAGCCCTGCTCGTATACGGGGGCAAGCTCATGCTGGCACGGAGCGACCTCGTTGTGCTTGGTCTTTGCGGGGATTGCAAGCTTCCACAGCTCGTCGTCAAGCTCCTTCATGAAGGCGTTTACCGACGGACGAATGGCGCCGAAGTAGTGCTCTTCCAACTCCTGGCCCTTTGACGGCTCGGCACCAAAGAGCGTGCGACCGCAGAGACGAAGGTCGGGCCGGGCTTCGAAGTCCTTCTCCTTGATGAGGAAGTATTCCTGTTCGGGGCCGACGTTTGTGATCACGCGCTTCGGAGTCTGGCCAAAGAGCCCGAGCACGCGCTTGGCCTGCTTCTCCAAGGCCACCTCTGAGCGCAACAGCGGGGTCTTCTTGTCGAGCGCCTCGCCGGTGTAGGATATGAAGGCGGTGGGGATGCAGAGCACCTCGTCCTTGATGAACGCGGGACTCATGGGATCCCATACGGTGTAGCCTCGAGCCTCGAAGGTCGCGCGTAGGCCGCCGTTTGGGAAGCTTGAAGCGTCGGGCTCGCCCTGCACCAGTTCCTTGCCGGAGAAGGCCATGAGGATCGTGCCGTCGTCCTGGGGGGTGAGGAAGCTGTCGTGCTTCTCGGAGGTGATGCCGTTGAGCGGCTGGAACCAATGCGTGAAATGCGTGGCTCCGCGCTCGAGCGCCCACTCCTTCATGGCGTGAGCGACCTCGTTTGCAATGTCGAGCTCGATGGGCTTGTTCTCGTTAATCACGCGGGAGAGTTCCTTGTAGGTGGGCTTGGGCAAGCGCTCGCGCATGTCCGCGTCGCTAAACACCAGGCTACCGAATTCCTGCGTGACCTTGTCCTTTGCCATGTCGTGCCCCTTTCAGAGAGTCATACGGGCATATTGTAGGCAAAACGTCGCGCCGCGTGTTTCCTGTGCATTACAGCATGGTATCCCCACGAGTTGTTGACGGCGTGGCCGAATGGGGCCATAGGAGGCGATGAAATCCCTTTGTTTCGAGGCGTCTGCACCGCGCGAATGGACGCCAAGAGCGCTAAGATAGAGTCTCATTGCGACGAAGGGGGATTTCATGGCAGACGAGAGGCGGACCATAGCGGTCATTGACGGCAATTCGCTCATGCATCGGGCATTCCATGCCATTCGCCAACCCATGAGCGCGCCGGATGGTCGCGCCACAAACGCATTGTTCGGCTTCTTCAACATGTT